>JAVXWR010000336.1:0-4152 GCA_032230725.1 Actinomycetota bacterium | reverse complement strand
GCCCCGCCCGCTCTGCCCCGCCCGCTCTGCCCCGCCCGCTCTGCCCCGCCCGCCATGATCACGAGCACCTCAGGCAAGGCGTGGCGATCATCGGGCTGCCTGAGGTGCCCCTCGTGGTCTCGGACGCCCTTGTTGGTCCGGTGAGCTCGTCGACATCAAGATCAGGGGCACATCAGGCCGGTCGGCGGGCCCGCGAGGATGCGTGGAGTGCCCCTCGTCGAGGTCGTGGAACCGCGCGCCGCGGCCGGCCCTCTCAGGAACGTGGAGGACATCTCCGGACCGTTCCGGGCGAGCGACGCGATCGCGGCCGGACGGATCACCCGAGGTCGCGTGGCGGGGCCGCACGTGGAACGGCTCTTCCCGGACGTGCACGCCGCCGGCGACCAGGTCGCCGACCGGAAGGACCTCGCCGGGCGCGCGAAGGAGGCGGCGCTGTACGTGAAGGACCCACCCGCCGTCATCGGGGGCTACGCGGCGGCGGAGCTCCTCGGAGCGAGCTGCGGGCCCGAGACCGCGCCGGTGGATCTCGTCGTCGGCCGCCGCCGGGTGCGCCCTCGCCCGGGACTGCGCATCCACCAGGACGTACTGATCACCGAGGAGGTCGTCAGGGTCGGCGACCTGCTCGTGACGAGCGAGATCCGCACGGCGTGGGACCTCGTCCGGCGGCTTTGCGCCACCGAGGGTGTCGTGGCGCTCGACGCCCTCGCCCGCGCCGGCACGTTCGATCCGTCGGCGCTGCTGGGTCTGGCTGCGCTCCACCCTCGCGCCCGGGGTCGGCGGCGGGTGGCCGAGGCCGTGGCTCGCGCGGATCCGCGTGCGGCCTCGCCGCCGGAGACCCGGATGCGGCTGGGGCTCGACGCGGAGGGGGTTCCGGCGGCGGTCCCCCAGCTCGAGGTGCTCGACGCTCGGGGCTGGTTCGTCGGACACGTGGACCTGGGCTGGGAGGAGGCGAAGGTGGCCGCCGAGTACCAGGGCGATCACCACCGCACCGACCGTGAGCAGTGGATGCGTGACCAGGCGCGCTTCGCCGAGCTCGCGAGCGCAGGGTGGCTCGTCCTCCCCTGCACGGCCCTGGACCTTCGATTCCCGCACGCGTTCGCGATGCGCGTCCTCGCTGCGCTGGCTGAGCGGCGCCGTTGATCAGGGGCACGTCAAGCAGCTGCGGAGCGCAAGAAACCTGCGCTACGTGCCCCTCGCGACGGGGGCGCGATGCCGACGCGACCTAGAACGGCCACCCGAACGCGGGCCAACCGAACGCCGAGTCCACCGCCACCGCCACGAAGAGCCCCGTGAGGTAGGTGTTGGACAGGTGGAACAGCCGCATCGAGTTGACGACCTCGTCGCGGTGCACGGCCCGGTCGAGCCGGTGCGCGGCGACCAGGAACCAGGCGCCGCCGATGACGGCCGTGGCGAGGTAGATCCACGACGTCGCGGGGACCAGCAGCGCCGACCACACCACCATCGCCCACGCGTAGAACACGATCTGGCGTGAGACCCGCTGCGGCGAGGCCACCACCGGGAGCATCGGCACCCCGGCCGCGGCGTACTCGTCGCGGTAGCGCATCGCCAGCGCCCAGAAGTGCGGCGGCGTCCAGAAGAAGATGATCCCGAACAGGACGAGGGCCGGCCAGCCGACCGAGCCCGTCACGGCCGCCCAGCCGATCACCACGGGCATGCAGCCCGCGGCGCCGCCCCAGACGATGTTCTGCGAGGTCCGGCGCTTGAGCAGCAGGGTGTAGACGACGATGTAGAAGGCGATCGCGGCGACCGAGAGGCCCGCCGCGACCCAGTTCGTCGTCAGCCCGAGCCACACCGCCGAGGCGGCGCCGAGCACGAGGCCGAAGACCAGGGCGTGCGAGCGCGGCACTGCGTCGCGAGCGAGCGGCCGCTTGCGGGTGCGGGCCATCTTCGCGTCGATGTCGGCGTCGATCACGCAGTTCAGGGCGTGCGCGCTGGCCGCGGCCGCCGCCCCGCCGAGCAGGACCGCGAACACGAGCCACAGGGAGGGCACCGCGCGCTGGGCGAGCATCATCGCGGGCACCGTGACCACGAGCAGTTGCTCGATGATCCGGGCCTTCGTCAGCGCCAGGTAGGCGCGGACGGTGGCGACCGAGCGGGCCCACAGGCCGCCGAGCCAGGTCCGGTCCCCCGTCGGCGCCGGACCGACCGCCGTGCTCACCCGATCACCCGGTCCTCTCCCGCGTCCGCCGGCGTCGTCCCGGGAGCCCCGGCCGTCGCCTCCTACACGCTGTCGTCGATGCAGTCTGCACCCCGGGCGTCCGTCGCGCTCGCCCGCCCCCGGGTGTCCACCGGCCGGAGCGAGCGGGTTCACACGCGGGTGCATGACGGTCCCGGGACGAGCGGGTGCCGAATCTTATGCGCGGGTGTCCGCGCGCGCGGGAACGGGTAGACGCCGACCGGTATCCGACGGTGCAGCCAGGAGCCCCCTCGACGTGGCAGCATTGGGGTCGACGGGCCTTCGGGATCGATTCAGTCGACTCTCGCGGGCCATATCCCGAGCGGCCCGGTGACGGGTCCGAGGGACAACGGAGCTGCGGGCGTCGCGCCGCGGCTCACGACGCGACAGCAGGGAGATCACGTTCGTGACCACGACCGACGTGGACAGCACCCGCCCGGCGAGTGAATCGCCCGACGAGATCGCCGCCCTCACCACACCGCACCGTCCCGACGACTGGTCGGACCTCGACCAACGCGCGGTCGACACCATCCGTGTGCTCGCGGCCGACGCGGTGCAGAAGGTCGGCAACGGCCACCCCGGGACGGCGATGGCGCTCGCCCCGCTGGCCTACACCCTGTTCCAGCACACCATGCGGCACGACCCGGCCGACGCCGACTGGCCCGGTCGCGACCGGTTCGTCCTCTCGGCGGGCCACTCCAGCCTGACGCTCTACATCCAGCTCTTCCTGTCCGGCTACGGCCTGGAGATGGAGGACCTCGAGCAGCTGCGCACCTGGGGCTCGCGCACGCCGGGGCACCCGGAGCACGGCTACACCACCGGCGTCGAGATCACCACCGGCCCGCTCGGCCAGGGACTCGCGTCCTCGGTCGGCATGGCGATGGCCGCCCGTCGCGAGCGCGGCCTCTGGGACCCGGACACCGCGGAGGGCGAGAGCCCCTTCGACCACTTCATCTACGTCATCGCGTCGGACGGCGACATCGAGGAGGGCGTGACGGCGGAGGCGAGCTCGATCGCCGGCCGCCAGCAGCTCGGCAACCTCGTCGTCTTCTACGACGACAACCACATCTCGATCGAGGACGACACCTCGGTGGCGCTCTCCGAGGACGTGGTCGGCCGCTACGCGGCGTACGGGTGGCACACGCAGGTCGTGCGCGGCGGCGAGAACGTCGTCGGCATCCGCGAGGCGATCGAGAACGCGAAGGCCGTCACCGACCGGCCCAGCTTCATCGCGCTGCGGACCGTCATCGGCTATCCCGCGCCGGACAAGATGAACACCGGCGCGGCCCACGGTGCCGCCCTCGGTGACGACGAGGTCGCCGAGGTCAAGAAGATCCTCGGGTTCGACCCCGACAAGTCCTTCCAGATCGAGGACGAGGTCCTCGCCCACGCGCGTGAGGTCAAGGACCGCGGGCGCGAGGCGCACGAGGCCTGGTCCAAGAAGTTCGACGACTGGGCGGCCGCCAACCCGGAGCGCCGCGAGCTCTTCGACCGCATGGCCAAGCGCGAGATGCCCGCCGGCTGGGCCGACGCGCTCCCGGTCTGGAGCACCGACGACGACCCGCTGGCCACCCGCAAGGCGCTGCAGAAGATCCTCGGCAACATCGGGCCGGAGCTGCCCGAGCTGTGGGGCGGCTCGGCCGACCTCGCGGAGAGCAACAACACGACGATCCCCGACTCGCCGTCGTTCGGGCCGTCGACGGTGACGACCGAGAACTGGGGCCAGATGAGCCCCTACGGCCGTGTCCTGCACTTCGGGGTCCGCGAGCACGCCATGGGCTCGATCCTCAACGGCATCGCGCTGCACGGCGGCACTCGCGTGTTCGGTGGCACCTTCCTCATCTTCTCCGACTACATGCGGCCCCCGGTCCGCCTGGCGGCGCTGATGAACCTGAACACCATCTACGTCTGGACCCACGACTCGATCGGCCTCGGCGAGGACGGCCCCACCCACC
>JAVXWR010000251.1:0-3482 GCA_032230725.1 Actinomycetota bacterium | reverse complement strand
ACGCTCGAGGGGACCGTCGACGTGGTGGTGGCCAATCCGCCGTACGTGCCCGAGGGGACCGCGGTCGCCCCCGAGGTGGACCACGACCCGCACGACGCGGTGTTCGCCGGGCCCGACGGCCTCACCGTGATCCGCCCGCTCGCGAGCACCGCGGCCCGGCTGTTGCGCGCGGGCGGTCGCGTCGCGGTCGAGCACGACGAGTCGCACGCGCCCGCGGTCCGCGAGGTGCTCGAGGGGGCGGGGTTCACCGGCGTCGCGACCCGCGACGACCTGGCCGGTCGGCCCCGCGTCGCCGTCGGGACGCGCCGGGGCTGACCGCTACGGGGTCGGCCAGCCCACTCCGGCCCCCAGCCCGGAGATCATGAGCACTGGGCGCAGGTCGTCCGGCCCGTGGACCTGCGCTACGTGCCCCTCGCCGGTGGGGGTGTGGTCGCCGCCCCGGCCCCACCCCCCAGGGGCGTCCTAGTCTCTGGCCCGTGACGACCTTCGACTGCCGCGTCCCCGACACGCGGGCCGCCGGGCTCGCCGCCGCTGCGGCCGCCGTGCGGGCGGGCCGGCTCGTCGTCGTCCCCACCGACACCTCGTACGCCATCGGGGCCGACGCCTTCGACCAGGCGGCCGTGCGCGCGCTGCTCGCCGCCAAGGGGCGCGGTCCGGAGACGCCGGTGCCGGTGCTCGTCGGGAGCTGGTCGACGATCGACGGCCTGGTCGCCGTGGTCCCCAGCGCCGCGCGCGCCCTCGTCGAGGCGTTCTGGCCCGGCGGGCTGTCGATCGTCCTGCCGCACGCCCCGTCGCTGGCGTGGGACCTGGGCCGCACCCGCGGCACCGTCGTGCTCCGGATGCCGCTGCACCCGGTGGCGCTGGAGCTGCTGCGCGAGTGCGGGCCGATGGCGATGACCGGCGCGAACGGCGGTGGCGCGGTTCCACGGGACTGCGCCGACGCCTACGCGCAGCTCGGCGAGGCGGTGGAGGTCTACCTCGACGGCGGCCCGCTCGAGAGCGACGCCGGCTCCACGATCGTCGACCTCACCGGGCCCGAGCCGATCGTGCGCCGCGAGGGCGCCGTGTCGACCGCCCGGATCGCGGAGGTGCTCGGCCGCACCCCGGCCGTGGCCTGACCCCCGAGCGGCGGCTCCTATCATGGGAGCCGAGATGAACGAGCAGGTCATGCGCGAGACGGTGCTGCACGCGGACGGTCCGGAGGGGACGGCCCGCGTCGCCGCCGCCCTGGCCCCGCACCTGCACGCCGGGGACGCGGTGCTGCTCACCGGCGAGCTCGCGGCGGGCAAGACCACCTTCGTGTCCGCGCTCGTCGCCGCGCTGGGCTCGTCGGCCGCGGTCTCCAGCCCGACGTTCTCGCTGGCGCAGTTCTACGCGACCCCCGGGCCGCGGGTGCTGCACGTCGACACCTACCGGCTCGCCGACGTCACCGAGTTCCGCGACCTGGGGCTCGACGAGTACCTCGACGAGGTGGTCGCGCTCGTCGAGTGGGGCGACCTGGTGGCCGGCGAGTTCGTCGACCCGCTGCGGATGCACCTGGCGGTGGCGGGTCCGCAGGACCCGACGGGCCGCGAGATCACGGTGCGCGGCGGTGCGCGGTGGGCGCCCGTGCTCGACGCCCTCGCCGACGCGGGACGGAGCCCGGCATGACCCTCACGCTCGCCGTCGAGACCTCCTCGCGGGTCTACGGCGCCGCGCTGCTCGACGACGACCGCGTCCTCGCCCGGGCGAGCGCCGACCGCAGTGACCCCGGCTTCGTCGACGTCGGCGTGCTGGCCGGCGGGGTCATTCGCGACGCCGGTCGCACGGTCGCCGACCTCGACCGGCTCGCGGTCGACGTCGGGCCCGGCAACCTCGCCTCCGTGCGCGCCGGGATCGCCTACGTCAACGCGGTCGCCTTCGCCCGCGGCGTGCCCGTCGTCGCGCTCGACTCGCTCTCGCTGCTCACCGCCCAGGCCGGGCGCCTCCCGGCGCTGGTCCTGCGCCCCGCGGGCGGCACCGCGGTCTACGCCTCGCTGACCGGCGAGGACGGCCACGTGACGGTGCGGCACGGCGAGTTCGACGTCGTGGTCTCCGAGCTCGCGCAGCGGCTGGGGGAGGGCGCCGGACCCGTCGCGCTGGCGGGCGTCCGCCGCGGTCCGGCTGCTGCGCTGCTCGCCGGGTACGGGCTCACGAGCGACGACACCGGACTCGACGCGCCCGACGTCGACGCCCTCACCGCCCGCCTGCGCGCAGGCGAGCACGACCCTGCGGTGGTCAGCGCGGCGCCGCTGACCGAGTCCTCGGTGCGCTTCCGGGACGACGGGTTCACCGCCGCCCGCGAGGCGCTGCTCGACGGCGGGGTGGCGCTCCTGCCGACCGACACCGTCTACGGGCTCGCGGTCCACCCCCGCCGCCCGGAGGCGATCGACGCGCTCTTCGCGCTCAAGGACCGCCCCCGCACCCGCAACCTCCCGATCATGGTCGCGACCCCCGACGAGCTGCCCGCCCTCGGCGTGCAGGTCACCGAGCCGGCGCGGCGCCTGCTCGCGGCGTTCTCGCCCGGTCCGCTCACCGTGGCGCTGGGCATCGACCCCGCGACGGCGCCCGACTGGCTCGCCGGCCGCGACGAGATCGGCGTCCGCGTGCCCTCCGATCCCGACCTGCGTGCGCTGCTCTCCGACGTCGGCCCCCTGCTCGTGACCAGCGCGAACGCCCACGGTGAGCCGACACAGCAGGCGCCGGGGCCGATCCTCGACCAGCTCGCGGGCCGCCCGGACGCGGTCGTCGACGGCGGGGTGCGCTCGGGGGTGCCGTCGACTGTCGTCAACTGTCACATCGGGGCGAGCGCAGCGACGGGGGAGGTGCTGGACGTCCCCCGGATCGAGCGGGAGGGCGCGGTCGACGCCGCGGAGATCGAGCGCGTGCTCGGGGAGGGACCCGCATGACCGCGGTACTGCCGGCCGACGGCCTGATGCTCGGCATCGAGACCTCGTGCGACGACACCGGCGTAGCGGTGGTGCGTCCCGACGGCGAGGTCGTCGCGGCCGCCGTCGCCTCCCAGGTCGAGCTGCACGACCGCTACGGCGGCGTCTACCCCGAGATGGCCAGCCGCGCCCACGTCGACGCGATCCTGCCGACGGTGCGCAAGGTCCTCACCGACGCCGACCTGCGTCCCTCCGACCTCACCGCCATCGGCGTCACCCGCGGGCCGGGGCTGATCGGCTCGCTCGTCGTCGGGACGAACTCCGCGGTGGGGCTGGGGGACGGGTGGGGGCTGCCGGTGTACGGCGTGAACCACCTGCGCGGGCACCTGCGCAGCGCCGACCTCGACGAACGCCGGGTCTCCTATCCCGCGATGGTGCTGCTGGTCAGCGGCGGGCACACGCTGCTCGCGCACGTGCAGGCCTCCGGCGACGTGGCCCTGGTCGGCTCGACGCGCGACGACTCGGTGGGGGAGGCCTACGACAAGGTCGCCCGCATGCTCGGGCTCGGCTACCCGG
>JAVXWR010000248.1:0-4508 GCA_032230725.1 Actinomycetota bacterium | reverse complement strand
GTGGAGTACCGGACCTCGGCGATCCACGGGTAGACCTTCTTGCCCGCGAGCTGGCCGCCCTCGCCGGGCTTCGCGCCCTGCGCCATCTTGATCTGCAGATCCTCGGCGTTGACCAGGTACTCGCTGGTCACCCCGAACCGGCCCGACGCGACCTGCTTGATCGCCGAGCGGTTCGAGCTGTCGTAGAGCCGGACCGGGTCCTCGCCACCCTCGCCGGTGTTGGAGCGTCCGCCGATGTTGTTCATGGCGATCGCGAGGTCGGTGTGCGCCTCGGCGGAGATCGAGCCGTAGCTCATCGCGCCCGTGGCGAACCGCTTGACGATCTCCTCCACCGGCTCGACCTCGTCGATGTCGATCGGCTCGCGGTCCTCGTAGCGGAAGCGCAGCAGTCCGCGCAGCTGCCCGCCCTCGGCCGCGATGCGGTCGCACTCCGCGGTGTAGCGGCGGAACACGTCGCGCTGCTTGGTCCGCGTCGCGTGCTGGAGCAGGAACACGGTCTCGGGCGTGAAGAGGTGCTGCTCGCCCTCGCGGCGGTAGGCGTACTCCCCGCCGACGTCCAGGCCGCGGTGCGCCCGCTCGGTCGGGTTCTGCGGGTAGGCCGTCCGGTGCCGCATCGCGGCCTCCTCGGCGACGACGTCGAGCCCGCCGCCCCCGAGCTTCGAGGCGGTCCCGGTGAAGTACTCGTCGACGAACTCCTGCGAGAGCCCGACGGCCTCGAAGACCTGGGCGGCGGTGTAGCCCGACACCGTCGAGATGCCCATCTTGGACATCACCTTGAGCACGCCCTTGACGGCGGCCCGGACGTAGTTGCGGATCGCCTGATCGACCTCGAGCTGCTCGAGCTGCCCCGAGGTGATCATGTCCTCGATCGACTCGAACGCGAGGTAGGGGTTGACCGCGGCGGCCCCGAAGGAGAGCAGCAGCGCCATGTGGTGGACCTCGCGGGCGTCGCCGGACTCGACGATCAGCGCGATCTGGGTGCGCTCCCGGGTCGCGACCAGGTGGTGGTGCACCGCCGAGACCAGCAGCAGGGACGGGATCGGGGCGTGCTGGCGGTCGGAGTCGCGGTCGGACAGCACCAGGACGCGCTTGCCGTCGGCGATCGCGTCGCTCGCCTCGCGCCGCACCCGGTCGAGGGCGTCGCGGAGCGCGGTCTCACCCCCGTCGACCTCGTAGAGCCCGGAGATCACCCGCGCCGCGAAGCCGGGCATGTCGCCGTCGTCGTTGATGTGGATGAGCTTGGCGAGCTCGTCGTTGTCGATCACCGGGTTCGGCATCACGATCTGGCGACACGACGCCGGGCCGGGGTGGAACAGGTTCTGCTCCGCCCCGATCGGGCGCTCCATGCACGTGACGAGAGCTTCGCGGATGGAGTCCAGCGGCGGGTTGGTGACCTGTGCGAAGAGCTGGACGAAGTAGTCGTAGAGCAGCCGGGAGCGCCGTGAGAGCGCCGCGGTGGGGGTGTCGGTGCCCATGGAGCCCAGCGGCTCGGCGCCGGTGGTCGCCATCGGCGCCAGCATGATCCGCAGCTCTTCCTCGGAGTAGCCGAAGGTCTGCTGGCGGCGCACGACCGACTCGTGGGTGTGCACGACGTGCTCGCGGTCGGGCAGGTCCTCGAGGTGCACCAGCCCGGCGTGCAGCCACTCGCCGTAGGGCTCGGCGGCCGCGAGCTCGGACTTGTAGGCGTCGTCGTCGACGATCCCGGCGCCTCGGGTGTCCACCAGGAACATCCGGCCCGGGCGCAGCCGGCCCTTGGCGACGACCTCCTCGGCGGGCACGTCGAGGACGCCGGACTCGCTGGCGAGGACCACGCGGTCGTCGGCGAGCTGCCACCAGCGCGCGGGACGCAGGCCGTTGCGGTCCAGGGTCGCGCCCATGATGGTGCCGTCGGTGAACACCACCGCCGCCGGGCCGTCCCAGGGCTCCATGAGGCTGGCGTGGAACTGGTAGAAGGCGCGCTGGTCGGCCGGCATCTCGGCGTGGTTCTCCCACGCCTCGGGGATCATCATCATCACCGCGTGCGGCAACGGGCGACCACCCAGCGAGAGGAGCTCGAGCACCTCGTCGAAGCTCGCCGAGTCGGAGACCTCCTCCGGGCACGCCGGCATCGCACGCTGCAGGTCCCCGGGGAAGAGGTCGGTGCCCAACAGCGCCTCGCGAGCCCGCATGCGGTTGCGGTTGCCGCGGATGGTGTTGATCTCGCCGTTGTGCGCCATCGTCCGGTAGGGGTGCGCCAGCGGCCAGCTCGGGAAGGTGTTCGTCGAGAACCGGCTGTGCACGACGGCGATCGCGGACTGCAGCCGCTCGTCGCGCAGGTCCGGGAAGAACAGCGCCAGCTGGTCGGTGGTCAGCATGCCCTTGTAGGTCATGGTGCGGCTCGAGAGCGAGGCGATGTAGAGCCCGCAGCCCTGCTCGCCCGACTCCCGCTCGGCCCGCTTGCGCACGATGTAGGCGATGCGGTCCAGCTCGATCCCGGCGAGGGACCGCTCGGGGTGGGCGAGCAGGACCTGGGAGAACCGCGGCATCGCGGAGCGGGCCACGGACCCGACGTCGGCGCCCTCCGGGTCGACCGGCACGTCCCGCCAGCACAGGACCTCGAGGCCCTCCTCGGCGGTGATGCGCTCGAGCAGCGAGACGGCCTTCGCGTACTCGTCGTCGTCCGCGGGCAGGAAGACGACGCCGGCGGCGTAGGCGTGCACCGCGGCCCCGCCGTCCTCGCTCGGGCGCGGGTCGGGCAGCGTGACGTCGACGGTGGCGCGCAATAGCTCGTCGGGGAGCTGCACGAGGATCCCCGCGCCGTCACCGCTGGTGGGCTCGCTGCCCGCGGCCCCGCGGTGGTCGAGGTTGTGCAGCACCTGCAGGGCGTCGGAGACGATGCGGTGGCTGCGACGGCCCTGGGTGTCCGCGACCGCACCGACACCGCACGCGTCGTGCTCGTACGCCGGGTCGTACAGACCCTGACGTCCGGGGTTGGTGGAGAACAGCACGGTGGGCGCCTCCTCGAGGGAGAGGGAGCCGGAGCGGAGCCCTGCCCCGTCTCGCAGGGAGACGGTGGTGGGCCCGGTCCCGTCTCGGTCGTCGCGAGCCGGTGGTGGGAGACGGTCTGGCTCGGCCCGTCTCGACGGGCGCCGGGGACGACGATGGCCCTGGGAGCGCCGAAGGGGTGGGTCTGGCGGTGACCCGGGAGCCGGCAGGTCGACGCGGGACGTCGGCGTCCCGCGTCGTCCGCGAGTCTAGCCCGCCGGGCGCCCGTCTGGCCCGGACGCGGAGCGTGATCGCTCCGACTGCCCCGGTGCGCTGCTAGCGGGCGGCCGAGGGCGGTTCGGCCGTGGCGTCCTCCTCGTTCGCCGTGCCTTCGGGCTCCGAGTCGACGCCAGACGGCTCGGCGCCGCCGTGGTCCACCTCGTGTCCCGGGCCCGCGGCCTCGCGCCGCTTCTCGCGGGCCGCGTCGGCGTCGTCGGGTCCTCGTCGGTCGTCGCTCTCGGGCCCGGCGTGCCGGTGGTCGGTGGTCACGTCATCCGGCGTACCCGACCCCCCGGGCACCGAACCCGGTTCCGGTCCCGTCATCCAGGCGGAGAGGTCCTCGCGGGGACCGCGGACGGCGAGCAGGTAGACCACGGCCGCGACGAAGACGACGGCCGCGACGACGACGTTGATCCGCACGTCGCCGAACACCCGGGTCGCCGGGTCGGTGCGCAGCAGTTCGATCACGAAGCGTCCAGCGGTGTAGCCGGCCACGTAGACGGCGAAGGCGCGGCCGCGCGAGAGGTGCAGGCGCCGGTCGAGCACCACGACGAGGACCGCCACGACGATGTTCCACACCAATTCGTAGAGGAACGTCGGCTGCACGATCTCGACGGGCGTGCGGTCGAGCGCGACGCCGCCGAGGTTGTCCGGCGCGCCGGTGCCGGGGTCGACCCGGCGGTAGATCTCGAGTCCCCACGGAAGGGTCGTCGGCGCGCCGTAGAGCTCCTGGTTGAACCAGTTGCCGAGCCGCCCGACCGCCTGGGCGAGCACGATGCCGGGCGCGGCGGCGTCGGCGAACGCGGTCAGCGGGACACCCCGTCGGCGGCACGCGATCCAGGCCCCGACCGCGCCGAGCGCGATCGCCCCCCAGATGCCGAGCCCGCCGTTCCAGACGTAGAGCGCGGCCACCGGGTCGCCGCCGGGACCGAAGTAGGTCCGCCAGTCGGTCGCGAGATGGTAGAGGCGGCCGCCCACGAGCCCGAACGGCACGGCCCACACGGCCACGTCGATGACGAAGCCCGGGGCGCCCCCCCGCGCGACGAACCGCCGCTCGGTCAGCCAGACCGCGAGGACGATGCCCGCGATGATGCAGAGGGCGTAGGCCCGCAGCGGGATCGGACCGACGTGCCACACGCCCTGCGGGGGGCTGGGGATCGTCGCCGGGAGCATCGCTGCGAGCACGGACACACGCTATCGGTCGAGGAAGTGGCGCTCCGTGAGGGCGGGGCCAGGCGGCGGGGCCCGGCCTGCTCCCCCGCCGG
>JAVXWR010000229.1:0-3171 GCA_032230725.1 Actinomycetota bacterium | reverse complement strand
ACTCGGAGAACCCGACGGCCTGCCACAGCGTCGTCGAGTAGTAGAAGATCACGTTGATACCGACGAACTGCTGGAAGACCGACAGCAGGATGCCGACCCAGACGATCGGCTTGAGGCCGAGCTGGGGGCCGCGCAGGTCGCGCAGCGACGGCTTCTCCTCGCGGCGTAGCGTGTCCGCGATCTCGTCGATCTTGTGCTTGACCGAGTCCGCCGAGCGGGACCCCTCGACCGACGCCAGGACCTCCCCGGCCTTCACCAGTTCCCCCTTGGCCACCAGGTAGCGGGGCGACTCCGGGATGCGCAGGGCGAGCACCGCGTAGATGACCGAGGGGATGACGCCGACGATGAACATCCAGCGCCAGGCCTCGAGCCCGAGCCAGAACTCGTTGGCGGCGCTGCCGGCGACCCCGGCGAACAGGGCGTCGGAGAGCAGCGCGACGAAGATGCCGAGGACGATGGCCATCTGCTGCAGTGACCCGAGGCGTCCGCGGATGTGGGCCGGGGCGATATCGGCGTTGTAGGCGGGCGCGATGACCGAGGCGATGCCGATCCCGACGCCGGCGAGGATGCGCCAGACGATCAGGTCCCAGACCGCGAAGGCGAGCCCGGCACCGATCGAGCTGATCGCGAACAGCGCGGCGGCGATGAGCATGATCCGCACGCGGCCGTACCGGTCCGCGGCCGGCCCGGCGAACCAGGCGCCGACAGCCGAGCCGAGCAGCGCGCAGGCCACCGCGAAGCCGGAGAGCAGCGGGCTGTTGGTGAGATTGAACTGGCTGTTCAGGGCGTCGACGGCGCCGTTGATGACGCTGGAGTCGAACCCGAACAGGAACCCGCCGACGGCGGCGACGATCGAGACGAGGATCGCCTTCGTGCTGGTGGTCGGCCTCGCCCCGGAGCCTCCGGGCGAGGCGGCCGGGTCCGATGCGCCGGCTGGTGAATCGGTGGTCATGACGCCCTCCCGGAGACTGCGGTGTCGCGATGTGTACGTGCCAGGTCGGCGGCGCCGACCATCCCGGCCTCCCAGCCGAGCTCGGCCAGGCGGACCTCGGCGACGGGACGGTGCCCGCGCCCGGTGAGGTTGCCGCGGAAGACGGACTCGACGCGGGAGCGCAGCACCTCCCCCGCCGCGGAGACGCCGCCGCCGATGACGAACAGCGAGGGGTCGAGCACGGCGGCCAGCTGCGCCAGCCCGAGCCCAATCCAGCGCCCGATCTCGTCGAAGCAGTGCAGCGCCCCGACGTCGCCGCGCTGGGCGGCGGCGGTGACCATCTCCCCCGAGATCCCGTCGGGGTCGCCGCCCGCGTCGGCGAGCAGGCCGGCCGCGAACGCCGGGGAGTGGCGGGCGATCTCGCGGGCCTCGGTGACCAGCGCGCGCCCGGAGCCGTACTGCTCCCAGCACCCCTGCAGCCCGCACCCGCAGCGCCGGCCGTAGGGGACCATCGTGATGTGGCCGATCTCGCTGGCCACGCCGTAGCCGCCGCGCAGCAGCCGCCCCCCGACGACGAGGCCGCCGCCGACCCCGGTGCCGATGGTGATCGCGGCGAGGTCGTCGTGGTCGCGGCCCGCACCGAAGCGCGACTCCGCCCACGCGGCGGCGTTCGCGTCGTTCTCGACGATGACGGGCAGGTGCAGCTGCGCGGTCAGCGCCGAGCGCAGGTCCTCGTCGCGCCACGCGAGGTTGGGCGCGAACATGACCGTGGAGCGCGTGGCGTCGACGAAGCCCGCGGCGCCGATCCCGACCGCGGCCACCTCGTGGCTGGCGGCGAGCTCGCGGACCGCGTCGGCGATGCCGGAGAGCACACCGGCCGTGTTCTGCGCCGGTGTCTCCCGGCGGGTGTGGGCCAGCAGCTTGCCGGTCCCGTCGACCACCCCGGCCGCGATCTTCGTGCCCCCGACGTCGACCCCGACGGTCAGGGCGTCGTCGGGGATCTCCTCGTTCGGAGCGATGGTCGAGCTCCCCCTGTCGGCGTGCTCGTCTTTCTGCTGCGTCTCCGCCACGGCACGCCTACTTGGTCGCGAGCCGGTGGGCGGTGAGGGCGTCGACGTCGATGGCGCCCATGTCGGTCACGACGATGTCCGCCCCCTCGGCCGCGAGCGCGTCGACGTCGTCGGCGCGCGAGACCCCCACGGCACCGAACTCGCCGGCCCGGGCCGCCTGGATGCCGTTGGTGGCGTCCTCGCAGACGAACGCGTCGTGCGGGTCGACCCCGAGCTCCTTCGCCGCGGTCAGGAAGATCTCCGGATTGGGCTTGCCCTCGGCGAAGTCGCGGCCCGAGACGTCCACGTCGAACGCCGCGTGGAGGTTGCCCGAGCCGCCGTAGTCACCGAGGTCGACCCGCTCGAGGAAGAGCTTGGCGTTCTTCGACGACGACGCCGCAGCGACCGGGATGCCGACGTTCTTCACCGCGATCAGGAAGCGCACCGCGTCCTCGTAGGCGGAGAACTTCCCGTCCTTGATCAGCCGGATGATCATCTCCTGCTTGTGGTCGCCGTACTCCGTCACACGCCGGTCGATGTCCGGCACGCCGAAGTACTCCAGCGCCGCGGTGGCACCCGCCTTGCGCGGCTTGCCCGACATCCGCTGCTGGTAGAGCTCGGCGGTGAACCCCTCGGGGGTCCACGTCGTCTGCGGGCGGATGTCGGACCAGGGGCCCTCCATCAGCTCCTGCAGCGACTCCCGCCACGCCTGCTCGTGCGGGGAGTCGACGAGCACCCCGTCGACGTCGAAGATCGCGCCCTTGAAGCCGTCGCTCACTGCTCGCTCCTCCCGTTCTGCCCGATCAGCACGTGTCCGTCCCCGGAAGCCGCCGGCTCCGGCAGCTCGGCGGGGTCGTCGACCAGGCGCACCGAGGCCCGCTCCCCGGCGCCCATCTCGCGGACCTCGCCCCCGATCCCGATCTTCACCGGGTGCGAGAACCCCTCGGTGGCGACCTCGACGACGAGCTCGCCGTCCGTCACGGCGACGTGCAGGCCCGTGCCCTGGAAGACCATCGAGTAGCGCAGCCCGTCGAGGCGCGTGGTCAGCCGCGGCGCGAAGTGCAGCACACCGTCGTGGACGCTGCACCCGACGTACGCGCGCTGCAGCAGGTCGAGGGTGCCCGACATGACGCCCATGTGGATGCCCTCCTTGGTGGTGCCGCCCTGGACGTCGCCGACGTCGGACTCCAG
>JAVXWR010000203.1:0-4451 GCA_032230725.1 Actinomycetota bacterium | reverse complement strand
GTGAGGTCTCCTGGTTGGTCCGCAGGTCCTTGACCATCTGGTACGGGTGCAGCACGTAGGAGCGCATCTGGTTGCCCCAGCTCGAGCCGGAGTCCTTGAGCGAGTCCAGCAGGGCCCGCTCCTCCTCCTTGCGACGCGCCAGCAGCTTCGCGGCGAGCACGGCCATGGCGGAGGCCTTGTTCTGCAGCTGCGAGCGCTCGTTCTGGCAGCTCACGACGATGCCGGTGGGCAGGTGGGTCAGGCGGACCGCCGAGTCGGTGGTGTTGACGCCCTGTCCGCCGGGGCCCGAGGAGCGGTAGACGTCGACGCGCAGGTCCTTCTCGTCGATCTCCACGTGGTCGGTCGACTCGACGACGGGCGCCACCTCGACGCCGGCGAACGAGGTCTGCCGACGCCCCTGGTTGTCGAACGGCGAGATCCGGACGAGCCGGTGGGTGCCCTGCTCGACCGAGAGGGTCCCGTACGCGTACGGCGCGGTGACCTTGAAGGTGGCGGACTTGATGCCCGCCTCCTCGGCGTAGGAGGTGTCGTAGACCTCGGTCGGGTAGCCGTGGCGCTCCGCCCAGCGCAGGTACATCCGCATGAGCATCTCGGCGAAGTCGGCGGCGTCCACCCCACCGGCCTCGGCGCGCACCGTGACCAGCGCGTCGCGCTCGTCGTACTCCCCCGACAGCAGCGTCCGGACCTCGAACGCGCTGATGTCGCGGTGCAGGTTGGCCCGCTCGGTGTCGGCCTCGACCGTGACCTCGTCGGAGTCCGTGCCCGACTCCTCGTCGGCCATCTCGTAGAGCGTCGAGAGGTCCTCGAGCCGGGAGCGCAGCGACTCCGCCTTCTTGAGGTCGGCCTGCTTGTGGGTGAAGTCGCTCGTCAGCTTCTGCGCGGTCTCGACGTCGTTCCAGAGGTCCGGGGCCGCGACCTGCGTCTCGAGCTCGGCCACCTGGCGCCGCAGACCGTCGAGGTCCATCGCCGCCTCGACGCTGTCGAGGCTGGCGGCGAGGTCCTTCAGTTCGGTCGCGGTCGCATCGTCCACGGCCCCAGGATAGTCCCGGGCCCGGCCCCCACCCACGGGTGCGGGCCGGGCACTCAGTGGTGGGTGCGCCGGTGCTCGGCCAGGACGTCGCGCCCGAACTCGCGGCCCGCCGCGCGCCAGACCGAGTGGGCGTGGTTGACCCCGCGCTGGGTGTTGTCCCACTCGGCGAGCAGACCGGGGCCCTCGAGGCGGTAGTAGTGCGGCTCGCCGCGCTCGGCCCCGCCGGCCCACGCGAAGTGCACGGCGTCCAGCGCGTCACCGTCGAACCGGGCCCGCTCCCGCTCCACGAGCCCCGGCGGCATCCGCCCGACGTAGACCTCGAGCAGGTCCCGCAGCACCTCCCGCTGGGTCCCGGTCAGGTCACGCGCCGCGATCCCCTTCGGCGCCGCCCCGATCTCGGTGGCCGCCCGGTCGGCCTCGGTGACGCCCAGCTGGGCCTCGAGGCCGTCGTGCATCGACCAGAGCCGGTCCTCGAGCGTCTGGTCGTCGAAGTGGCCGCGCCAGAGGTCCGGCAGCGGGATGAGCCGGTCGCCGGGCGAGACCTCGACCCGGTTGGCCCCGATGACGTCCGCCGGCGCCCGCTCGGTGAGCACGGCGGCGCCGCGCTGGTCCCCGTCGAGGGCGTGCAGCAGGGCCCGTCCGGTGTCCTCGATGCCACCGAGGGGGCGCAGCTCGCGGCCACCGAGCAGCGGCGAGACCATCGGGTCCGCGCCGAGGAAGCACGGGGAGCCCGCGGCCGCCTCGCCGTCGACCACCAGGTGGTTGACCGAGACGTGGTGCCCGCCGAAGCGCCAGCCCCACGGGCCCCCGCCCGTCGGGTCGCCGAAGACGCGCAGGTAGTACATCCCCGGATCCCGGCCCCGGTCGCGGGCGAAGCCGGTCGTGAACCCCTCGGTGCGGTCGAGGATGTTCTCCAGGCCCATGATCGTCGAGGCGCTGACGTAGCCGGGCTCGGAGAGCCCGGTCGAGAGCAGCCGCATGGCGGCGCGCTGCTGGTGGGGCAGCTGCTCGTGCAGCGTGAGCCCGCCGTGGTCGGTGGGCGTGTAGTACCAGGCCAGCCGCTCGGCCTCGGCGGCCTTCGAGCCCGGCCAGGCCCACACGCCCTGCGCGGCCTGCTCGTCGTCGAGGGTCTCCCGCCACGCCGCCGCGGCCTCGGCCATCGCCGAGGCCACGGTGGCGGGGGACGGGGCAGCGGTCACGCGATCCGCTTCACGCGGGTGATGACGAGGCCGTCGGCCCCGCCGACCAGCAGGTCGTCGAGCGTGCCCGCGAAGTCGACGAGGTGCGGCGCCGCCAGGTGCGCGTCGAGCTTCTCGCCGCTGGTCCAGTTCTCGTAGAAGAAGAACGACGCCGGGTCGTCCTCCGCGACGTGCAGGTCGTAGTTGACGTTGCCGTCCTCGGCCAGGGTGGTCGGGATGAGCGCCTCCAGGCCCGCGCGGAGCTCGTCCTCCTTGCCCGGCTTCGCCGTCATGCGCGCGATGACGGTCAGCAGGCTGCGGTCGTTCTCGGTGGGCGATGCGGCCACGAGGGACTCCTTCGTCGATCGAGGGGGTGACGTCGGTCATGCCACCAGCTCGCGGCTCGGCACGCAGCGCGGCCCCTCCGTTCGGAGGGTGGTCAGAACGTCAGGGCGGCCAGGTGCTCGCGGTGCTCCTCGGCGGACCCGAAGAGCGGCGCCCGTCGTCGGGCCCGCTTGTAGAAGAAGTGCGCCTCGTGCTCCCAGGTGAATCCGATCCCGCCGAAGAACTGGATCATCGCGCCGGTCGCGTCCCACGCCGCGTCGGAGGCCTTCGCCCCGGCCACGGCGACCGCGACGCCGACGCCCGGGTCGTCGGTGTCCAGCGCGTACGCGGCGAAGAGGACCGCGTGCTCGGCCATCGTCACCGCGACGTGCAGGTCGGCCAGGGCGTGCTTGAGCGCCTGGAACGACCCGACCGGCACACCGAACTGGGTGCGGTCCCGGTCGTAGGCGACGGTGCGGCTCAGGGCCTCGCGGGCGACCCCGACGAGGTCCGCGGCGTTGAGCACCGCCCCGCGGGCGAGCAGCGCCGCGACCGCGTCCGGTCCCCCGGCCGCCAGCGGCTCGGCCGGGGTGTCGGTGAACTCGACCGCCCCGACCCGGGCCGTGCCGTCGTAAGTGCGCTGGTCGCGCACCGACATGCCGGACGCGCCTGACTCGACCAGGTACAGCCCCGGCGTCCCCGAGGCATCCGTGGCGGCGACGACGACCACGCCCGCGACGGCCGGGTAGTCCACCGGCGAGGCGGAGCCGGAGAGCCGGCTCGTGTCGTCACCGTCCGGGCGGTTCGCGTCCACGGTGATCCCCGACCCGTCCCATGCACCGCCCTCACCGCGCAGGGCGACGGTGCCGACGGTCTCGCCGGCGGCCAGCGCGGGCAGCCAGCGGGACTGCTGCTCCGCCGACCCGCCCAGCCGGATCGCCTCGGCCGCGAGGACCGTCGCGAGCCACGGTCCGGGCGCGACCCCCGCGCCGAGTGCGCGTGCGACGACCTGCGCGTCGACCAGGCCCAGCCCGAGCCCCTCGTGCTCCTCGGGGACGAGGACGGCGAGCGCGCCCTGGTCCGCGAGGCCCTTCCACAGCGTCAGCGGGTGACCGTCGCCGTCGGGATCCTCGACGACGCCGCGCACCGCCTCGAGGTCGAAGCGGTCGGCGAGGAACTCGGTCACCGTCGAGGCGAAGGCCTGCTGCTCGTCGGTCAGTGCGAAGAACACCTGTGCGCTCCTACCGGGGCAGGCCGAGCACGCGCTCGGCGACGATGTTGCGCTGGACCTGCGACGACCCGCCCCAGATCGTCACCGACCGGGACCAGTGGTCCTGCGCGTGGAACGGGGTGAGGTCGACGTCGGGGCGCGGGGCGGCGAGCGTGGCCTCCGGGCCGAGGACCTTCTCGAAGGCCTCCCAGAGGTCCTGGAACGCCTCGGACCACTGCAGCTTCGTCATCGACGACTCCGAGCCCAGGTCCCTGCCCTGCTCGGTCTGGGTCAGGATGTGCATCGCGTGGTAGCGCAGGCACTCCAGCTCCACCAGGCAGCGCGTGAGCTCCTGGCGCGCCACCGGGTCCTCGGCGCGGCCGAAGCGCTTGGCCTCGGCGACGATCTCGTCGTACTGGCGGCGGAACTCGGTGTACTGGCCGACACCCGAGGCGCCGCGCTCGAAGGAGAGCAGCAGCATCGCGGTTCGCCAGCCCTGGCCGATCTCGCCCAGGCAGTCCTTCGCGGGCACGCGCGCGTCGGTGAAGAAGACCTCGCCGAACTCGCTGGCCCCGCTCATCTGCTTGAGCGGGCGGGCCTCGACGCCGGGCTGGTCCATGTCGATGAGCAGCATCGACAGGCCCTTGTGCCGCTCGGAGCCCGGCTCGGTGCGGACGATCGTGAAGATCTTGTCGCCGTGCATGGCGTT
>JAVXWR010000201.1:0-4000 GCA_032230725.1 Actinomycetota bacterium | reverse complement strand
CACCCGCGCACCCGAGCACGGGCAGGGTCGCCGACGGGGGCTGAAGGGGCTCGTCGCCGCGGTCGTGATCGCCGTGGCGGCGATCGTCGCGCCCGGCGTCGCGACCGCCGACCACGGGGCCGCGGTGTTCGGCAGCCGCGTCGTGCAGGTCGCGCCCGGCGAGTCGACGGTGCAGGTGGGCGTGCTGTTCGGCTCGACGAAGGTCGTGGTCCCCGACGGCACCCACGCGACGACCTCCGGCGCGACCGTCTTCGGCAGCACCGACTGCGACGCGGCCTGCGCGCCCGGTCCGCCCGGCGCGCCGCAGGTGCAGGTGTCCGGGCGCGGCGCCTTCGGCAGCATCGAGGTGCAGACCGCGACCGAGGCCGCCCGCGACCAGCTGCGCGACGAGCAGGAGCACGACCACTAGCTAGGTGGCCTTCGGCCTCGTGAGCACTAATCCGTCCTATGACACGGACTACTGCTCACGAGCGCGAAGCGCACCCACGGCGCCGATCACGATGACCGCCGGCGGGCGGACCCCGGCGTCGGCGATCGCCCCGGGGAGCTTCGCGAGCGTCGCGCGGGCGATCGTCTCCCCCGGCAGCCCGCCCTCCTGCACCGCGACCGCGGAGGTCTCCGGGTCCCGGCCGCCCGCGACGAGCGCCTCGGCGATCACGCCGATGTTCTCCACGGCCATGAGCAGCACGATCGTCCCGGTCAGCCGCCCGAGCGCGTGCCAGTCGACCAGCGACTGCTCGTGGCCCGGCGGCAGGTGGCCCGAGACGACGACGAACTCGTGGGTCACCCCACGGTGGGTCACCGGGATCCCGGCGAAGGCGGGCACCGAGATCGCGCTGGTCACCCCGGGCACGACCTCGACCGGGATCCCGGCCGCCGCGCACGCCTGGATCTCCTCGTAGCCGCGGCCGAACACGAACGGGTCGCCGCCCTTGAGCCGCACCACCCGGTTCCCGGCCCTGGCCTCGTCGACGAGCACCGCGTTGATGGTGTCCTGGCTCATGTACCGCCCGCGGGGCAGCTTCGAGGCGTCGATGACCGTGACGTCGGGCGGCAGCTCCTCGAGCAGGCGCTGCGGGGCGAGCCGGTCGGTCACCACGACGTCGGCCTGCGCCAGCGCCTGGCGTCCCCGGACGGTGATCAGGCCGGGGTCGCCGGGCCCGCCGCCGACCAGGGTCACGCCCGGGCTGACCGCGCGGTGGCGCCGGTCGGCGAGGGTGCCGGTGCGCAGCGCCTCGACGATGCCGTCCCGCACGCCGGTCGCGCGGCGCGGGTCGCCGCCGCCGAGCACGCCCACCGTCACGTCGTCGTAGCGCCCGACGGCGGGCGTCACCGCGGTCCCCGCCTCGGCGGCGTCGGCGCGCACGCAGAACACCCGGCGCGCCTCGGCGGCGGCCGCGACGGCCGCGTTGACCTCCGGGGAGTCGGTGGCCGCGACGCAGTACCAGGCGTCGTCGAGGTCCCCCGCCGCGTACTCCCGGGGCTCCCAGGTGATCTCCCGCGAGTCGACGACGGCCTCGAGCGCGGTGGTGACGGCGGGGCTCACGACGACGACGTCGGCCCCGACCTCGAGCAGACCCGCCACCCGGCGCTGTGCCACCGACCCACCGCCGATGACGACGACCCGCCGGCCGGTCAGGTCGAGACCGACGGGGTAGAGCGTGCTCCCCGAGCTCACGGTGTCTCCTCCGGTCGTACGGATCAGGCGCCCCCGCCGTTCTTGCTCGCGACCCCCGCGGCGTCGAAGGTCGCGACCTCCCCGAGCGCCCGCGCCGCGGCGGCGACCAACGGAGCCGCCAGGAGGGCTCCGGTCCCTTCGCCGACCCGCAGCCCGAGGTCGAGCAGCGGCTCGAGCCCCAGGTGGGTCAGCGCCAGGGTATGGGCAGGCTCGACCGAACGGTGCCCGGCCAGCCACGCGTGTGACGCGGTCGGGGCCAGGGCGGCGGCGACCAGGGCCGCGGCCCCGGCGACGACCCCGTCGACGACGACGGGGGTGCGCAGCGCCGCACCGCCCAGGAGCAGCCCCGCGATGCCCGCGATCTCGAGCCCGCCGACCGCGGCGAGCGCCCCGAGCGGGTCGGCGTCGGCCGGGAGCGGTTCCGACCGAAGGGCCCCCTCGCTCGATCTATCCGTCGAGGGGCGCCCCTCACCGAAGTCGGCGGGCCGACCTCGTTCCGAGCGAGGGGCACCATCGCTCGATCTAGCCGACTGAAGGTGCCCTTCGCTCAGAATCGACCCAGCGCCGAGCAGACCGTGCCGCTCCAGCGCCTCGCGGACGACCGCTGTCTTGTGGGCCAGGGTCGCGTCGTCGATCCCCGTGCCGCGGCCGGTCACGACCTCCGGCGCCGCCCCGGTGAACGCGCACACCAGCGCCGCCGACGCCGTCGTGTTCGCGATCCCCATGTCCCCGGTGACGAGCAGCCGGTTGCCCGCCGCCACGAGGTCGCGGGCCACCTCCACGCCGGCCACCACCGCAGCCCGGGCCTCGTCGCGGCTCATCGCGGGGCCCGCCGTCATGTCCGCGGTACCCCGCCGGACCTTGCGCGGCAGCAGGCCGGGGCCCTCGTCGAGGGTCGCCGCCACCCCGACGTCCACGACGACGACCTCGGCCCCCACCTGGTGGGCGAACGCGTTCACCGCGGCGCCGCCGGCGAGGAAGTTCGCGACCATCTGGTGGGTGACCTCCTGCGGCCAGGGCGTCACCCCGCGGGCGTGCACGCCGTGGTCGCCGGCGAAGACCGCCACCACCGCGGGCTCGGGGACCGGCGGCGGGCACTCCCCCGCGAGTCCCGCCAGGCGCACACCCACCTCGGCGATCTGACCCAGCGCGCCCGGCGGCACCGTCATGCGGGTCAGCCGCTCGCGCGCCGCGGCCTCCCCCTCGGCGACCTCGAGCGACGCGCAGGCCTCGAGGGCCGCGTCCAGGGCGTCGCCGCCGTCGTGGTTGCCCCAGACGTCCTCGTGCACGGCCCACTCCAGCGGTCGGCGCCGGGCCCAGCCGGCGGATTCGAGCTCGGGGGCGTCGGCGAACGCCGACACGTGCCCGAGACAGAGGTAGGCGACGATCTCGAGGTGCGCGGGCATCCCGACCCGGGCTCCGAGCAGCGCGGCCAGCTCCCGCTCGCGGAAGAAGCTGACCCACCCGACGCCGAGGCCCTCGGCCCGCGCGGCGAGCCACAGGTTCTGCACCGCGCCCGCCACCGAGTGCGCCGCCATCCGCGGCTGGGTCGCCCGTCCCAGCACGTGGCGCCCGCCGCGCGTCGGGTCGCAGGTCACGACGACGCCCAGCGGCGCCTCCCGGATCGCCTCGACCTTGAGCCCGGCGAACGTCCGCGCCCGGGCGGCCGGCAGCGACGCCGCGAACGCCTCGCGCTGGGCCGCGGCCAGCGCCGCCAGCTCCGCACGCAGCGCCGGGTCGCGCAGCACGAGGAAGTCCCACGGCTGGGAGAACCCGACGCTCGGGGCGGTGTGCGCGGCGGCGAGCACGCGGCGCAGCAGGGCGGGGTCGACGGGCTCGTCGGTGAACCCGGTCCGCACGTCGCGCCGCGCGGCCAGGACGCGGTGCAGCGCCGCCGCGTCGCCCGGCTCGAGCGCGCTCACAGCACCCCCGCCAACGCCGCGACGAACGCGTCCGAGGTCGTCCGGTCCCGGACCGCCACCCGGAGATGCTCGGCGTCGAGACCCGGGAACGTGTCGCCGCGCCGCACCGCCCAGCCCTGCTCGCGCAGCAGGCCCCGGACGTCGTCCCGGCCCGGGGTCCGCAGCAGCAGGAAGCTCGACGCCGGCTCCCCGCGCACCTCGACGCCGGGCACCCGCGCGAGCGCGCCGAGCAGGTGCGCCCGGTCCACCGCGAGCGCCCGGGCCGCCGCGTCGGCCTCGGCCCGCGCGCCCGCCGTCGTGCACGCCGTCAGCGCGGCCAGCGCGGGCGTGGCCACCGACCAGGCCGGGGCCGCCGCGGCGAGCCGGTCGACCAGCTCCGGGGCGGCCAGGACGTAGCCCA
>JAVXWR010000197.1:0-6548 GCA_032230725.1 Actinomycetota bacterium | reverse complement strand
CACGCTCGCGATGCTCGGCCTCATCGCGGTGGGGCTGTTCGCCGGCATGCTCGCCCTGGCCCGCGCGACCGGGGTGCACCTCGCCGAGGACCCGGACACCCAGCTGGTCAACGCCCCGCCGGGCTACCGGCAGGAGACGCTGATCGCCCAGCTCGCCCAGACGATCTTCCACGGCTTCGCGCCGGGGTTCTGGGCCGTGACGATCTTCACGGCACTGATCCTCGTGCTCGCCGCCAACACCGCGTTCAACGGATTCCCGGTGCTCGGCTCGATCCTCGCCCAGGACCGCTACCTGCCCCGCCAGCTGCACACCCGCGGCGACCGGCTCGCGTTCTCGAACGGGATCCTCTTCCTCGCCTTCTTCGCGGTCGTCCTCGTCGTCGGGTTCGGCGCGCAGGTCACCGCGCTGATCCCGCTCTACACCGTCGGGGTGTTCGTCTCGTTCACCCTGAGCCAGACCGGCATGGTGCGGCACTGGAACCGCCTGCTGCGCACCGAGACCGGGGATACGGAGCGGCGTCGCCTGCGGCGCTCGCGCCTCGTGTCGGGGTTCGGCGCGACGATGACCGGGGTCGTCCTCGTCGTCGTGCTCGTCACGAAGTTCGCGGTCGGGGCGTGGATCGCGATCGTCGCGGGGGCGCTGGCGTTCGCGCTGATGCTCTCGATCCGCAAGCACTACGACCGCGTGGCCGAGGAGATCGCCGCCCCCGAAGGGGTCCTCGAGGGCGTGCTGCCCAGCCGCAACCACGCGATCGTCCTGGTCTCCACCGTCCACAAACCGACGCTGCGGGCGGTCGCCTACGCCCGGGCGACCCGGCCCGACGTCCTCGAGGCGGTCACCGTCAACGTCGACGACACCGACACCCGCAAGGTCGTCTCCGACTGGGAGGCCCGCCAGCTCCCGGTCCCGCTCAAGGTGCTGGAATCGCCCTACCGCGAGATCACCCGACCGATCCTGCAGTACGTCAAGCGCATCCGGACCGACAACCCGCGCGACGTCGTCACGGTGTTCATCCCGGAGTACGTGCTGGGCCGCTGGTGGGAGCAGGTGCTCCACAACCAGAGCGCCCTGCGGCTCAAGGGCAGGCTCCTGTTCCAGAAGGGCGTGATGGTCGTCAGCGTGCCGTGGCAGCTCGAGTCCTCGGCGCGCGCGGCCGCCAAGCGACCTCAGGTGGCCCCCGGGTCCGCCCGCCGCGGCTACGAGACGCCGTCGTCCGGCCTCGGCGGGCCCCCGCCGCGGCACGACTCCTCCGCGACCGGGACGGTGCCGCCGCTCGGCACGGGCTCCGGCACGACGACCTCGCCGAAGGACCCCGCCGGTCCGGACGGGGCGTCCCCCCGCCCCGGTGCCGATGTCCGCTGAGCCGGGCGGCCCCGTGACGACGGCGGTGCCGGCAGCGGTCCCGACGACGGCGGCGGTCACGACGACGGCGGCGGTCACGGCCGCGGACTCCTGGGTCGACCGCATGCTCGACGTCGAGATCGGCCCGGTTGCCCACGGCGGGCACTGCGTGGCCCGCCACGAGGGCCGCGTGGTCTTCGTGCGCCACGCCCTGCCCGGCGAACGGGTCCACGCCGTGGTCACCGAGGACGGCGGCGGCTCCTTCTGCCGGGCCGACGCGGTGACGGTGCTGCGGGCGGCGCCGGGGCGCGTCGAGCCGCCCTGCCCCTGGGCCGGGCCCGGCGGGTGCGGCGGCTGCGACTTCCAGCACGCCGACCACGACACGCAGCGCGCGCTGAAGGCGACCGTGGTGGCCGAGCAGCTCGCGCGCCTGGCCGGCATCGAGTGGGAGGTCACCTGCGAGGCGCTGCCCGGCGGGCCGCTGGGCTGGCGCACGCGCCTGCGGATGGCGGTCACCGACGACGGCAGGCCCGGGCTGCGGGCGCACCGCAGCCACGAGGTGCTCCCGGTCGGCGACTGCCCCATCGCGGTGCCGGGCGCGCTCGCCCCGGTCCTCGAGCGGGAGTGGACGCCGACCGCGGAGATCGAGATCGTGCACGACGCGGCCGGCGAGACCCACGCCGCGGAGCTCTTCGAGGGCGACCGGCACCCCGAGGTGGGGTCCGGGGTGGCGCACGAGCGGGCTGCTGGGCGCGACTGGGAGCTCCCCGCGCCGGCGTTCTGGCAGGTCCACCCGGGCGCGGCGGACGCGGTGGTGACCGCCGCGCTGGAGGGCGTCGGCGACCTCGGCCCCGGCGAGACGGTGTGGGACCTCTACGGCGGTGCCGGGCTGATCGCCGCCGCGCTGGCGGAGCGGGTGGGGCCCGAGGGCCTCGTCGTGAACGTCGAGTCCGACCCCGACGCGACCGCCGCGGCCGCGGCCAACCTCGCCGACCTCCCGGCGTGCCGCATCGTGCGGGGCCGGGTGGAGAAGGTGCTCGAGGGGCTCGCCGGGGTCGGGGCGAGCGAAGCGACGGGGAATCGGCCCCGCGGCACCCCCGACGTGATCGTCGCCGACCCGCCGCGCAAGGGGTTGGGGCGCGCGCTGGCCGCGCGTCTCGGGGCGGTCGGGGCGCGGCGCATCGTCCACGTGGCCTGCGACCCGGCGGCCCTGGCCCGCGACGTCGCCGCGCTGGTCGGGACCGGCTACCGGCTCGCCGGGCTGCGGGTCTTCGACGCCTTCCCGATGACCCACCACATGGAGTGCGTGGCGACGCTGGTGAAGGAGCCGGATCCCGTGGAGGCCGGGTGAGCTGTCCGACCCCTCCGGAGGGCCTCGTCGCGCTGGGCCTCGTCCCGGCCGGGCCGGTCAGCTTCCTCGACGGCGTGGGGCTGGTCGACCACCACTGCCACTCGATCGCCTCCGCCGACCTGGACCGCCCGGCCTTCGAGGCACTGCTCACCGAGGGGGAGGGGCCGGCGCCGGGAACCTCGGCGTTCGACTCCGCGCTCGGCTTCTCGGTGCGCCGCTGGTGCTCCCCGGTGCTGGGCCTGCCGCCGCACGCCTCCGCGGACGACTACCTGACCCGTCGCGCGGAGATCGGCACCGCGCGCTCGTCGCGGGCGCTACTGCGCGCCGCGGGCACGGCATCGCTCCTGGTCGACCACGGGTTCGCCGTGGACGGCCTGCTCGGGCTGGACGAGCTGGCCGAGGCCGCGGCGGTGCCGGTCGGCGAGGTGGTGCGCCTGGAGGCGGTGGCCGAGGACGTCGCCGACGCGGGGGTGGACGCCGCGGGCTACGGCGCCGCGGTGGCCGGGGAGATCGCCCGGCGCACCGCGGTGCAGCGGCGACCGCTCCCCGTGGCCTGCAAGACGGTGCTGGCCTACCGGGCCGGTCTCGACGTCGACCCGCGGCGCCCTGAGCCCGCCGAGGTGGCCGTCGCCGCCGACGCCTGGCTGCCGCGGCGGGCCGCCGAGCGCACCCCGCTGCGGGACCCGGTGCTGCTGCGCCACGGGATCTGGGCCGGCCTCGACACCGGGCTGCCGCTGCAGCTGCACACCGGGTTCGGTGACGCCGACGAGGATCTGCACCGCGCCGACCCGGCGCTGCTCACCGGCTTCGCGCGCCTGGTGGAGCCCCTCGGCGTGCCGCTGATGCTGCTCCACACCTACCCGTACCACCGCCAGGCGGCCTGGCTCGCGCAGGTGTTCGCCGGCGTGCACGTCGACGTCAGCCTCGCCGTCCCGTACGTCGGCGCCCGCGCCCGCTCGGTCATCGCCGAGATGCTGGAGCTCGCCCCCTTTGCCAAGGTGCTCTACGCCTCGGACGCCTACGGTCTGCCCGAGCTGCACCTGCTGGGCGCGCTGCGGTTCCGGGCCGCCCTCGGTGGGCTGCTCGAGCAGGCCTGCGCGACCGACGAGATGTCCCCTGCCGACGCCGAACGGGTGGCCACCATGATCGCTCGCGACAACGCCCGCCGGGTCTACGCACGGATGCCGGCATGACCGACACCCGAGGAGACGGAGCGCAGCCGAGCCCGACCCTCGACACGGCTGCTCCGACGGGCCCGATCCCCCCGGCGCTGGCCGACGCGCTGGAGGCGGAGCTGCCCGCCGCCGTCGAGCTCCGCCACGTCCTGCACCGCGAGCCCCGGGTCTCCGGCGACGAGGCCGACTCCCGCGACGCGGTGGCGGCGGCCCTCGGGGCGAGCGGAGCGACGGGGGGTGGGGTCGACTCCACACTCGAACCGGTGGCCGGTACCGGCGGGATGCTGCGCCTCGGCGGGCCCGGCCCCGCGGTCGCCGTGCGCGCCGAGCTCGACGCGCTCCCGGTCGTCGAGGCGACCGGACTGCCCTACGCCGCGATCACGGACGCCGCGCACCCGGCCGCCCACGTCTGCGGCCACGACGTCCACGTGGCCGCGCTCGTGGCCCTCGTCCGCGCGGTCGCGGCTGCCGGGCCCGAGCTGCTGCCCGCCCCGCTGCTCGCGGTCTTCCAGCCGCGCGAGGAGAAGGCACCGAGCGGCGCGGCCGACGTCGTCGCCTCCGACGCCTTCCGCGCGCACACCCCGGGCGCCGTGCTCGGGGTGCACGTCCAGCCCGAGCTGCTCCGCGGTGTGGTGTCCGCCCGGCCCGGGCCGGTCAACGCCTCGTCCGACGAGATCGAGATCACCGTGCACGGCCGCGCCGGGCACGGCGGCTACCCGCACCGCACCCGCGACCCCGTGCTCGCGCTCGCCCAGGTCGTCGTGTCCATCCAGCAGGTGGTGTCGCGGCGGGTGAACCCGCTCGAGGCCGGCGTCGTGACCATCGGCCAGATGACGGCGGGCAGCGCTCCCAACGTCGTGCCCGCCGAGGCCACCGCCCGCGGCACGGTCCGTTCCCTCGACGCCGACCGGGACGAGATCCTCGCCGCCGTCCGCGACGTGGTCGAGCACACCGCGGCCGCCCACGGGTGCACCGGCGAGATGGTGGTGGTCCCCAACGAGCCGGCCGTGGTCAACGACGAACGGCTGGCGGGTGCGGTCGCGGCGGCCCTCGGCGGGCGTCGCCGCGGCGAGCGGGCGTCCCGACCCACCGGCCTGACGCTGGACACCACGTTCCGGTCGTGCGGCGCGGACGACTTCTCCCATTACGCGGCGGGCGAGGACGCCCCGCCGATCCCGTCGATGATGCTGTTCGTGGGCACGGCCGACCCCGACGCCGTGCTCGGCAGCGCCCCCGGACTGCACCACCCGGCGTTCTCGCCCGACGACGCGATGGTCGGCGAGGTCGCCCGGGCCCTGCTCGCCGCCGTCGTCGCGGCGGCCGGCGTGCTCACCGCCCCAGCCCCACGACCCCAGGAGCCCCGGTGACCGAGATCCGTCACTTCAGCCGTGCCTTCCTCCGCGACCCGTTGCACGTCGCGGCCCTGTTCCCGAGCTTCCCGCCGCTGTGCCGCCAGGCGATCGCCCCGCTGCCCGAGACCGGCGACCCCGTCGTCGTGGACCTCGGGGCGGGCACCGGGTCGGTCACCGACGAGGTCCAGAAGCGGCTGCAGGGCCGCGGGCGGCACATCGCGATCGAGTTCGACGCGGAGATGGCCGCGGTCCTGCGCGAGCGCCACCCCGACGTCGAGGTCATCTGCGACGACGCCCACGCGGCCGTCGAGAAGCTGCTCGCCGAGGGGGTGCGTGCGGACCTCTCGGTCTCCGGGCTGCCCTGGCTCGCGACGGCCCCGAAGGACCGCTCGATCTTCCCGCTGCTCGCCCGGCTGGCGGCTCCCGGCGGGGCCGTGACGCAGCTCGCGCACGCCTGGATCCGCTTCTTCCCGACGGCCAAGCAGGTGCAGCGCAACCTCGAGGCCACGTTCGAGGAGGTGGTGGTGAGCCGCACGGTGTGGCTCAACGCGCCGCCGGCCGTCGTGTACGTGGCCCGCCGCCCGCGGTCCGACTGACGGCATCCGGGAAGGTCTGACGCGTCACCCGGCCCGGCGCGGGGCCTGCACGCCCGACGGACCTCCGTAGACTGGCCGGGCCCGCTGGTAGGGCGATCGGGACCCGTCAGAGATGAGGCGAGGAGCAGTGAGCCTGCTGCAGCGCGTCCGCACCCCGGCCGACCTGAAGGCGCTCGCCGCCGGCGAGGTCGACTCCCTGGCCGCCGAGATCCGCGGCTTCCTCGTGGACAAGGTCTGCCGCACGGGCGGCCACCTCGGCCCGAACCTGGGTGTCGTGGAGCTGACGCTCGCGCTGCACCGCGTCTTCGACTCGCCGCGCGACGCCCTGGTGTTCGACACCGGGCACCAGAGCTACGTCCACAAGATCGTCACCGGGCGCTCCGGGGCGTTCGACGGCCTGCGCCAGGGTGGGGGGCTCTCCGGCTACCCGAGCCGGACCGAGAGCGAGCACGACCACGTCGAGAACTCCCACGCCTCCACCGCGATCTCCTGGGCGGACGGGCTGGCGAAGGCCGACGCGCTGCTCGGGCGGGACCGTTCGGTGGTGGCCGTGGTCGGCGACGGCGCCCTCACCGGCGGGATGTGCTGGGAGGCGCTGAACAACGTCGCCGGCTCGGACCGGCCCGTCGTCATCGTCGTCAACGACAACGGCCGCTCCTACGCGCCGACCATCGGCGGGCTCTCCGAGCGGCTCTCGACGCTGCGGCTCGCGCCCCGCTACGAGGAGGTCCT
>JAVXWR010000079.1:0-2509 GCA_032230725.1 Actinomycetota bacterium | reverse complement strand
GCGGGGAGTCCGCGGACGCCCAGCGCGCCCGTGTGGTCCGCGAGGTGATCAAGGCCTACGACGTGCGCGGTCTCGTCGGGGAGCAGCTCGACGCCGCCTTCGTCCGTGACGTGGGCGCCGCGTTCGCTCAGCTCCTGATCGGCGAGCAGGGTGGGGTGCCGGCCAACGGCGTCGTCGTCGGGCACGACATGCGGGACTCCTCACCGGAGCTCGCCGCCGCGTTCGCGGAGGGCGTGACGGGCCAGGGGGTCGACGTCACGGAGATCGGCCTGGCCAGCACGGACGAGCTCTACTACGCCTCCGGGGTGCTCGACGCGCCCGGCGCCATGTTCACCGCGAGCCACAACCCGGCGCGCTACAACGGGATCAAGCTCTGCCGGGCCGGCGCCAGCCCCGTCGGGCAGGACACCGGGCTCGACGAGATCGCCGCGCTGCTCGACCAGGGGCCCGGCGCCGCCGCGGGCGCCGCGCCGTCGGAACGCCGGGGCACCGTCCGGCAGCAGGACGTGCTGGAGGACTACGCCGCCTACCTGCGCAGCCTCGTGGACCTCTCCGGCATCCGGCCGCTCTCGGTCGTCGTCGACGCCGCCAACGGGATGGCGGGCCACACCGTGCCCGCCGTGCTCGACCCGCTGCCCATCGAGGTCCGCCCGCTCTACTTCGAGCTCGACGGCACCTTCCCGAACCACGAGGCCAACCCGCTGGACCCGGACAACCTCCAGGACCTGCAGCGCGAGGTGTCGAACCTCGGGCGGGTCGACGCCGGCCTCGCCTTCGACGGCGACGCCGACCGCGTGTTCCTCGTCGACGAGCTCGGTGAGGCGGTCAGCCCGAGCGCGATCACGGCGCTGGTCGCCACCCGCGAGCTGGCCAAGGAGCCCGGCGGCACGGTCATCCACAACCTCATCACCTCGCGCGCGGTCCCCGAGATCGTCACCGAGGCCGGGGGCAGGCCGGTGCGCTCCCGCGTGGGCCACTCATTCATCAAGGCGACGATGGCGCAGACCGGCGCGATCTTCGGGGGCGAGCACTCGGCGCACTACTACTTCCGCGACTTCTTCCGCGCCGACTCCGGGATGCTGGCGGCGCTCCACGTGCTGGCCGCGCTCGGCGAGCAGGACAGGCCGCTGTCCGAGCTGATGGCGCAGTACTCGCGCTACGCCGCGTCGGGCGAGGTGAACTCCACCGTGGACGAGCCGCAGGCGAAGATCGCCGAGGTCGAGCAGCTCTACGGCGACCGCGAGGACGTCACCATCGACACCCTCGACGGGCTCACCGTCTCCTTCGCGAGCGGCGACTGGTTCAACCTGCGCCCCTCGAACACCGAGCCGTTGCTGCGCCTCAACGTCGAGGCCTCCGACGACGCCGCGGTCGCCGCACTGCGCGACGAGGTGCTCTCGGTGGTGCGGCGATGACCGCCGGGACCGGCCCGCTCGGCCTCGACCCGGTGCTCCTCGAGATCCTCGCCTGCCCCGCGCCGGACCACGGCGAGCTCCGCCCCGGCACCCCGGACGACCCGGACGCCGCCGCCCTGACCTGCCAGAGCTGCGGGCGGCGGTTCCCGGTGACCGCCGGGATCCCGGTCCTGCTGCTCTCCGAGGCGACGGGCGGGCCCGACGACACGACGGACCACGGCGGGACCACCGCGACACCCCGGGACGGGTGATCACCGTGCTCGACGAGGCCCTGCTCGAGGACACCGGCCGCCTGCTCGACACCGACCGGGCCGGGCTGCTGCGCGCCGCGGCGACCGCGGGCGCGCAGGTCCGGGCGACGTGGGCGGCGGCGGCCGAGGCCGGCGTCGGGCCGCAGGGCGCTCTCGACGGGCTGCGGCCGCGGGCGCTGGTGCTGCTCGCCCGCGCCGGCACCGAGCACTCCGAGGCGCGGCTGGTCGCGGCGCTCCTCGCGCCGACGTGCCCGTGCCCCGTCGTCGTCACCGAGGTGGCCCCGCCGTGGCTGGGCCCGCTCGACGTCGTCGTCGTCTCGCACCGCGGCAACGACCAGGATCCGGCCGACGCGCAGGTCGCCGAGGCGGTCGACCGCGCGGTGCGGCGCAGCGCCCACGTCGTGCTCACCGGTCCCGCCGACGGCCCCGCGCCCGCGGCGGCCGCCGGCCGCGCGATGCTGGTCGTGCCGCGCATCCCGGGCCTCGACGGCCTCTCGACCGCGACCGACCTCGCGGCCACCCTGGCCACCACGCGGGCGCTGGGCCTGCTCGAGGTCGACGGCGAGGCCCTCGCCGACCGCCTGGACGACGAGGCCGAGCGCAGCGGGCCCCGGCACGAGGCGTTCGTCGCCCCGGCCAAGGCCCTGGCGCTCCGGTTCGCCGAGCACACCCCGGTGCTGTGGGGCACCGAGCCGGTCGCCACCGCCCTCGCGGGCTACGGCGCCGTCGTCCTCGCCGCCCACGCCGGGGTCGTCGCCCACGCCGGGTCGCTGGCCGGGGCCGCGGCGGTGCCCGCGCTCGCGGCCCGCCTCGAGGCGGGCGGCGCCGCGGACTCGATCTTCG
>JAVXWR010000070.1:0-7018 GCA_032230725.1 Actinomycetota bacterium | reverse complement strand
AAACGCGCTCTTTTTGAAACCGTTCTCTACGCCGTGATCGCGGTGGGCGCGTTGGTTGCAATTCTGCAATTTACCGAGCAGCCCGTTTCATTCGGAGCTTAGAAATGAAAACGGAAATCAAAGAAATTGATATGAAAACGAAGCGGCTCGGTAAATCCGACCTGTCGATCACCCCGGTTGGCTTTGGCGCCTGGGCGATTGGCGGCTCGGGTTGGGAATTCGGTTGGGGCGAGCAGGACGACGAGCAATCGGTCGCCGCGATTCATCGCGCGCTCGAGCTGGGCGTGAACTGGATCGACACCGCGGCCGCGTACGGGTTCGGGCACTCCGAGCAGGTGGTCGGGCGGGCCCTGCAGGGTGTGACCGACCGGCCCTACGTGTTCACGAAGTGCTCGCTGGTCGAGGGCCCGGACCGCACGGTGCGGCACGACCTGAGTCGGGACTCGGTGCTGCGGGAGGCCGAGGCGAGCCTCAAGCGACTGGGGATCGACGCGATCGATCTTTACCAGATCCACTGGCCGGACCCGGAGCCGCAGATCGAGCAGGGGTGGGCGGCGCTGGCGGAGCTGAAGGAACAGGGGATGGTGCGCCACATCGGGGTCTCCAACTTCGGCTCCGAGCAGCTGCGCCGCATCGCGCAGATCGCGCCGGTGGAGACCTTGCAGCCGCCGTACTCGCTGGTGGCTCGCGACGCCGAGGCCGAACTCCTGCCGTTCGCCGAGCGCGCGGGCATCGGCGTGATCGTCTACTCGCCGATGGGTTCCGGGCTGCTCAGCGGAGGGATGACCCGGGAGCGGATCGCTGCGATGCCCGACGACGATTGGCGCAAGCGCGAGACCCGCTTCCAGGAGCCGCGACTGTCCGAGCATCTGGCGCTGGTGCGACGCCTTGCCCGGGTCGCGCAGCGGCACGAGACGACACCCGGCGCGGTCGCGGTGGCCTGGACGCTGCGCAACCCGGCGGTCGATGCGGCGATCGTCGGCTTCCGGCGGCCCGACCAGGTCGACCCGCTCCTGGCGGCCGCCGACCTGACCCTCACCCACCAGGACCTCGCCGACATCGAGGACCTCGCCGAGACCGAGGACGGTGCACGATGACCACGACAATGACAACGCTGAACACGATCGGTGTGGTCGGGCTCGGGGCGATGGGCGGCCAGATCGCCGGCCGGCTGCTCGACGCGGGCTATCAGGTGCACGCCACCAACCGCACGCGTGCCAAGGCGCAGCCGCTGATCGAGCGCGGGCTGCGCTGGCAGGACTCGCCGCGCGCGGTCGCGGCCGCCTCCGAGGTCGTGATCAGCATGGTCACCGACGACGGTGCGCTGCACGCCATCACCGCCGGACCCGACGGCATCCTTGCCGGGCTGAGCCCGGGCGCGGTCTATGTCGACATGAGCAGCGTGAGCCCGCACGCCAGCGTCGCCCTCGCCGACCAGGTCCGCGCGGCCGGCGCCGCCATGCTCGACGCTCCGGTCTCGGGCAGTGTCCCGCAGGCCGAGCGCGGCAACCTGGCGATCATGGTCGGCGGGGACGAGCCGGCGTTCCGGGCCGCCGAGCCGATGCTGGCCCACCTCGGCCACCCTGTGACCCTTGTCGGCGGGAACGGTCGCGGCGTGCTGCTCAAGCTCGCGATCAACATCAGCCTCGCGGTGCAGACGCTGGCCTTCAGCGAGGGGCTGCTGCTCGCCGAGCGCGGCGGCATCGACCCCGCTCTGGCTGCACGCGTGATGAGCAGCAGCTCGATCGGCTCACCGATGCTCGCGGCGCGGGTGCCGCTGCTGCTCGACCTTCCAGCGCAGGCCTGGTTCGACGTGGCCCTCATGCACAAGGACATCCAGCTCGCTCTGCAGCAGGCCCGGCAACTGAACCTCACGCTGCCCTCGGCGACCACCGCCGACGACGTGCTGGGCGCCGCCGGCCAGCTCGGCTACGAGCACCGTGACCTGGCCGCGCTGCACGAGGTCCTGGCCCGCCTCAACCCGCCGGCATCCGACGCAGCGCTGGCACGCGAGCACGTGGGCACCGGGTGAGCGAGTCGCCCACCACGGCCCCGCGACGTGGCCGGCCACGCAGCGAGAAAGCCCGGCAGGCCATCCTGCACGCGGCCGCCACCCTGCTGGTCGGTCACGGGCTCGACGCGGTGAGCATGGACAGCGTCGCCGAACAGGCCGGGGTCAGCAAGGCCACCATCTACCGCTGGTGGCCCACCAAGGAAACGCTCGCTCTCGACGCGCTGCACCACGAATGGTCGGGCGACGCCGACGCCGACCCGGACACCGGAACGCTCGACGGTGACCTGCTGGCCATGCTGCACCCGTGGGCCCGCAGGGTCGTCAGCCGCCCCTACGCCCGGGTCATCGCCGCCCTGATCACCAAGGCACACAGCGACCCCGCGTTCGCCACGGACTACCTCGCCCACCTCATCGCCCCGCGCCGCGATCGAGCCCGACCCGCGTTCGATCGCGCCATCGAGCGTGGAGAGATCGCCCCCGACGCGCCCGTCGAGGTGGCCCTCGACCTGGTCTACGGCGCGCTCTACCACCGGATGCTGCACGGCCACGCTCCCCTCGACCAGGCATTCGTCGACGACGTCGTCGATCTGGCCCTGCACGGGATCCTCACCGCGCACCATGACCGAAACGGCACTGATCAGCAATGAACCCGCACCACAGCGGCCCGTCCCAGCTAACAGGCGGTGCGCCACCTGCCGTCCCGATCACTCCGTCGGTCCCCTCGGACCCACCTCGCTGGGACGGCTCGCTGTTCTCCGGGCCGGTGCACGGCCCGCTCCCCGCCCTGTTACTGCTCATGACCACCGCCACCGGACTGGTGGACGCCGTCAGCGTCCTCGGGCTCGGACGGGTGTTCGTGGCCAACATGACCGGCAACGTGGTGTTCCTCGGCTTCGCCGCCGCCGGCGTCCCCGGATTCGCCCTCGGTGCCTCGCTGGCCGCTTGGCCGGCTTCGTGGTCGGGGCCCTCATGGCCGGGCCCCTCGTCGCCGCGCGGGGAGCGAACCGTGGGCGCCTGCTGCTCGACACGACTCTGGTCGAGCTGGTCCTGTTCCTGGTCGCGGTGGGGCTGCTCGCCCCGGTGTCCGGCCCGCGAGCAGCACACTGGCCGCGGTGGTCGCGGGCCTCGCCGCACTCGCCCTCGGGCTGCAGAACGCGACCGTGCGTCATCTCGCGGTGCCCGACCTGACCACAACGGTGCTCACCATGACCCTCACCGGCATCGCCGCCGATATCCGCTCCGCCGCCCGGCCAGTGCTCACCCGCCGGCTGCTCGCCGTGGCCACGATGTTCCTCGGCGCACTCCTCGGCGGACTCCTCGTGCTCAACCTCCAGCTCGTGTGGGCCCTCGCGCCGGTACCGGTACTGCTCACGGTCGTGGCGGTGGTGCTCACCCTGCTACTGCGCCAGCCAGCGCCATGGCAGCTCCGAGTGTGAAGGAACCGACCGCGAGCGCCGCGCCCTCGATCGCTACGGCGATCGGTTGCTCGCCTCACCACACGGCGGATGGCTCACACTCTGCGCCCGGCGCTGTGCGACGAGGCGTTGCGGTTGGGCCGGCAGCTGGCCAGGCTGGCCCCCACCGAGCCTGAGGTGCACGCCTCGTCGCCCTCATGGAACTGCAGGCCTCACGGATCGCCGCACGCACCGACCCCGACGGCGCGCCGATCCTGCTGCAAGACAAAGACCGGGGGCGGTGGGACCGGCGGCTGGTTCGCCGCGGGCTTGACGCACTCGCCAAGACCGAGGGCACCTACGGGCCCTATGCGCTGCAAGCCGCGATCGCCGCGTGCCACGTCCGCGCTGATCATTCCGAGGACACCGACTGGACGCGGATCGCAGCCTTGTACGACGTCCTCACCCTCGTTTCGCCGTCCCCGATCGTCGAGCTCAACCGAGCCGTCGCCGTCGCCAAAGCTCGCGGGGCGGCCGAAGGGCTGGCGATCGTCGATACGATCGACCTCCCGCGCTACGCACTGCTGGCCGCGGTACGCGGTGACCTACTCGCCCAGCTCGGACACCGGAACGGGGCGCGAGAGGAGTTCGAACGGGCCACTGCGCTCACACGCAACGACCGCGAGCAGCAACTCTTCGCAGCCCGGGCAGCAGCTCTCGCTCCTGAACCCAGGCGCTCCTGAACTCAAGCGCTGATGGACCCTGTCGCTCGATGGCGACCACCTTCGCTCAGCCGTGTGGTTCGGCAGCATCGCCGATCGCCTTGCGGACAAGCTCCGCGATCACCTCCTCGTCGGCCGACGAGAGCTCGGTGACGGCATAGCCGGTGGGCCACATGGTGCCCTCGTCGAGCTGCGCCGACCCGAAGAACACGAGGTTGCCGTAGCGACCCTTGAACCTCGCGCGCTCCTGGTAGAACAGCAGGGGCTTACCGGCCGCGTTGGCATAGGCCGGACTGCCATAGAGCAGCTTCGGCGACAGCGACGGCGCGGCCCTCGTGACGATCGCGTGAATGCGCTCAGCGTTCGTCTTGTCCGGTTCGTCCAGCGAGGCGATCTTGTCGAGTACCGACTTCAACGCCGCCGCGGCAGCCTCCTGCGCCTTGAGTTCCTTGGCCCGCTGACGCGCCGCCGCGCGCTCTTCTGCCGTGGACTCGGAACCGGACTTCTTGGTCTGTGCCATCCGCTCATTATCGCCCCACCGACGGAGACCCCCAGTCGTCGAGAGCCAAGATCCCAGAGTTCCGTGGGGGTCAATTTCGAAGATTCGCTTATGAGCTGCTGGCGTTGTGGGTCGATGGGCACCGCGAGGGACGGCCTCCAGCGAGTGCGTGGCCTCACGCCCAGGGACTCGGACGAGCCGTCGACACCGCCCGATAAGTCGGCTCTATGACAGCTCGTGTTCGAGCCCAATATGTTGGGAGACCCCGAGTCGCGCGATCAACGGCGCGCATAGGCAGCGATCAGGCTCGGTCAGGGGATGGGTCAGGGGCAGGCCCGTGCGGGTCGGTGGCCCCCGGGTTGACCCGGGTGGCGGCGCCGACGGCGATGAGGCAGCCGACGGCTAGCACGGCGAGGAGGGCTGTGGGGGTTGAGGTGGTGAGGATGAGACCGGTGAGGGCCGGTCCGACGATGGTGCCGGTGGAGAGCACGAAGGCGTCGACGCTGGTGTAGAGCCCGCGAGAGCCCGGTGGTGCGAGGTCGTTGGCCAGTGGTCCGAGGGAGGGGGCAAGGAGGACTTCGCCGAAGCCCATGAGCACGACGGCGGTGACCGCGACGCCGAGGGCGACGGCGACCGGTTCGACCGGTACCGAGGCGAGCAGGACGACGCAGCTCAGGGCCAGGAAGGTCGTGCCGCCGACGAGCAGGGGTCGGCGGGCCGGTGGCGCAGCGTGGCCGCCACGGGCAGGGCAGCGACGGCGACGAAGATGGTGTTGGCCCCGAAAACCACTGCGACACTCCACGTCGGTATTCCCCCGGGGCGGGACAGGAACAAACGGCAGCGCGCTTTGCATCTGGGCGTAGCCGAAGACGACGATCAGCCCGTGTAGCACGCACACCCGCCCGCCGCAGCTCCCGAGGAGACCTCGCCCGAGCGGTACCTCCGGCCGGGAGCTCACGAGGTTGTGCTCCACGCCGGCCACGCCTTCGTGGGGCGGATCGTGGTGCGAACTAGGCGCTCACGGAGCCCGTCAAGGTCCTTCAAGACACGTCGGCGACGCTGTAGTCGCTGGTAGAGGCTGTGGAGCACGGTGCCCGAGGCCCTTACAAGCCGTCGGTCGCAGCTTGAATCGCTGCCCGTGTCGTGCCACGACGTCGATGCCGCGATCCGATAAGTCCGGTCTATGGACGCGCTCTCAGAACCTGCCCTGACCGGCCTGACCCGCGACGAGCTCCGCCGGCTCATCGAGCGCGTCGCGCGCCCTAGACGAGTAAGTCCTAACGGCGTGGCGGCCGAAGGGAGGGACGGAGGGTGTCCAAGATCCGTTTGTGACGACAGACCTGAACACCCTCCTGACCGCACTCTATGTCCACATCGACGACCACCTCAGACCCCGGCACCGCATCGGGCGACCCCCGAAGCTCACCGACTCCGAGCTGGTCACCCTGGCCGTGGCCCAGGTCCTGCTCGGGGTCCGCTCCGAGGCCCGCTGGCTGCGCTTTGTTGACCGGGCGCTGCCCGGCGCGTTCACCTACCTGCCCGGCCAGTCCGGCGACAACAAGCGCCTACCCGCGGCTGGACCCCTGCTCGGCGAACTGATCCGGGCACTGGCCCGCGACACCGACCTCTGGCGCGACAACGTCTGGGTCGTCGACTCCACCCCGGTCGAGTGCGCCCGCTCCCGACCCACCGCGAAACGCTCGAACGTCGCGGGCTGGGCCGGCTACGGCTACTGCGCCTCGCACTCCCGGTTCTTCTGGGGCCTGCGCCTGCACCTGGTCTGCACCCCGGCCGGCCTACCGATCACCTGGGCGCTGGCCGATCCGAAGGTCGACGAACGCCAGGTCCTGATGGCCATGTGCGATCACGACCCCACCCTGCTGGGCACCCGCCCCGGCCTGACGATCATCGCCGACAAGGGCTACGTGTCCCGCGAGCTCGACCACTACCTCGATCAGCACCAGGTGCGGCTGCTGCGCCCCTCCTACCGCAACCACACCCCACGACCCGGAGAACAGCTGCTCAAACCGATCCGCCAGCTCATCGAGTCGGTCAACGACACCCTCAAAGGCCAACTCGACCTCGAACTGCACGGCGGACGCAGCATCGCCGGAGTCGGCGCCCGCATCGCCCAACGCCTGCTGGCCATGACCGCCGCCATCTGGCGCAACCGCGCCACCGGCCAACCCCTCACCCGATCCCTGATCGCCTACGACCACTGATCAAGACCCCGCTGTCCCCCCTGCGCGGGTCTGGGCTGTCCTTGACCGGTCGACCAGTTCGAGTCGATGGGTCAAGATCAATGCAGCATTCAGGCAGCACGAGGTCTGACCGTCGCCCCCGGGCCGGCGGACGTGGCGGCACGAAACAGCAAGTCAGCGCACATGCG
>JAVXWR010000043.1:0-3290 GCA_032230725.1 Actinomycetota bacterium | reverse complement strand
CGGCGTTCGCCGACTGCACGCCGATGGCGTAGGTGTTGTCGAACGGTGCCTGCCGGAGCCAGGAGATCCCGTTCGCGGCGTCGGCGTCGTGCACTGCGGTGAAGAGCTCGTCGGGGTCGGTCAGCCGGGCCTCCTGGCGCAGGTAGATGCGCCACGCCGTGCCGGTGTACTCCCAGTACATGTCGATCGCACCCGAGGTCAGGGCCGAGCGGACGGTGTCCGAGCCCTGGGTGTCGCAGCGGTCCACGACGTTCGCCCCCGTGGACTGCAGCAGCGCGATCGTCATCCGGCACAGCAGCAGCTGCTCGTCGAACTCCTTGGAGCCCACCACGTAGGTCTGGCCGGTCAGGTCGACGTCGCGGGCGAAGCTCCCGGGGGCCGTCAGCCGCGGCGCCGGCGCGCTCGAGCAGCCGGCGGTGAGGGCGGCGATGCAGCACAGCGCGGCGACGGCGGCGGTGAGCCGGGCGAGCAGTCGGACACGGCCCATGCCGTTCCTTCCGGGGATCGCGGTCGTGCGTGAGACGGCGGCCCCCACGTCGGGGCCTGCGCAGACGACGGCGGGGAGGCCCCGGAGGACCTCCCCGCCGTCGCTGGGGTCGTGCCCCGGGCCGGCGGGTGCCGGCCCGGTCAGCGCCGGCCCGGTCCGTGTCGGACCGGTACGGCGGGCCGGATCAGGACTGGCCGATCAGGCCCTGCTGCTGGAGCCACTGCTTCGCCACCTGGGCCGGGTCCTGGCCCTGCGACGAGATCTGGCCGTTGAGGCCCAGCATGGTGTTGTAGTCGAGCCGCTTCGCGATCTCGTTGGACACCTGCACGACGCCCGGCGCCCGCTGCGCCACGTCACCACGGATGGTGTACGAGGCGTTGTAGATCGGGAAGAAGTTCTTGTCGTCGGGCAGCGCCACCAGCTTCAGACCGGGGATGCGGCCGTCGGTGGTGAACACCTCGCCGAACTTGCAGGGGTTGCCGTTGGCGGTCGCCTGGTACACGACGCCGGTGTCGAGCGTGGTGACGGCCGGCGGCGAGCTGTACGGCTTGGTGACGCCGTAGGTCCGCAGCAGGTTGGGCAGGCCGTCGTCACGTCCGGCGAACTCGGGCTCCACGCAGAGCGTGGCGTTCGGGTTGCCGGAGTTGATGAAGTTCGCCCAGTCCGTCGTGGTCTTGAGGTTGTTCTGCGCCGCGAAGTCCTGCGTGGTGGCGATCGCGTAGGTGTTGTTGAACGGCGTCGGGTTGGTCCAGACGATGTTGTTCTGCTGCTTGTCCAGGTCCCGCGTCGCGATGTACTGCTGCTGCGGGTCCTTGATCACCTGGGTCTGCTTGAGGTCGGTGATCCAGCCGGTGCCCGTGTAGGACCAGTACATGTCGACCTGGCCGCTGGTCAGGGCGGCGCGCGCGGCGGCGGAGCCCTGGATGCCGCAGCGGTCGTTGACGGTGGCCCCGACCGACTGCAGCGCCTGCACCTGCGCCTTGCACAGGAAGAGCTGCTCGTCGAAGTCCTTGCCGCCGACGGTGAACGTCTGGCCCTGCAGGTTGATGCCGCTCGCGGCGAGGCTGCCGCCGGTGGCCGCCGGCTGACCGCTGCCGGACAGGCCCCCGCAGCCTGCCGCGAGCAGGGCGGTCGCCGCCAGCGTGACCGCCGACGCCTTCCACCCGCGCAGGCGGCTCAGCCTCGGCTGGCCGCCCGGAGTCTTCCACTGCACTGGTCGCATCTCCTTCGTCGTGCGAGGTCCCGTGCGGGGCCTCGGCCTGGGTCGTGCCTGTCCTTGCGGAGTTGCTGCACGGCACGGGCGGACTCCCTCGATCCGCCCGGGCCGCTCTTCCACCCGGCGGTCAGCCCGACCGGGCGGCCCGTCAGCCCGACCGGGCGACGATGGCCCGCTCGGCGACGCCGGCCAGCCAGTCGATGAGCAGCGCGAGCGCGGCGATGATCACGCCGCTGACGAACAGCAGGTTGATCCGGTTGAGCCGCAGCGCCTGCTGGACGAGCTCGCCGAGCCCGCCCGCCCCGATGTAGGTGGCCAGGGTGGCCGTGCCGACGTTCAGGACGAGCGCCACGCGCAGGCCGGCCACGATGACCGGGACCGCGAGCGGGATCTCGACCCGGAAGAGGGTCTGCTTCGACGACATGCCCATGCCGCGGGCCGCCTCGATCAGCGCCTGGTCGACCTGCTGGAGACCGACCACGGTGTTGCGCAGCACGGGCAGCAGGGCCGCCAGCGTGAGACCGATGACCGCGCTGGCGACGCCGAACCGCCAGAACCCGAGCAGCAGCAGCACGCCGAAGGGCGGCAGCGCCTGGGCGAACCCGCCGAGGGCGAGCACCGGGCCCTGGATCCGGCGGGCCCCGGGCCGGCTGAGCGCGATGCCGACCGGCACCGCGATGACGAGCACCAGCACCGTCGAGTAGAAGGTGAGCAGCAGGTGCTGCCCCAGCTGGCTGAGCACGTTCTCCGGCTCGAGGGCCCGGGTCTCGATCGTGTCGAGGTTCCGGGTGCTGACGTAGAAGTAGGTCACCAGCAGGAGGATCACGACGATGATCGGGGCGACGAGCAGGTCGTAATTGGCGCGGATCGTGCCCAGGAACCCCCCGCCGCCACCGCTCTTCGCCTTCTGCTGCGCCGGGGTCGGGAGCCCGGGCTGCAGGTCGACCGCGGTCACCGCCCACGCTCCCGCGTCTTGAGGCCCGCCACGAGGTCGTTCCAGTGCAGGACGCCCTGGGGCAGGCCCTCGTCGTCGACGACCGCGACCAGCGAGGCCGACCCGTCCAGCATGACGTCCACGGCGTCGTAGACCGTGCCCGACAGCGGCACGGTCACCAGCGTCGTGCCGGCGGCGTCGCGGTCGGCGAGGTGGCGCCACGACACCGGGCGGCCCTGGGCGTCGACCTCGGCCACCGGCGTGCCGTTGCGGTTGCCGACGGCACCCTCCTCGGTCTCGATGGGGTGCAGTTCGAGGCGGGAGAGCTCGAGCAGCGACAGTCGCCGCACCGCCGCACCGCCGCCCACGAAGTCGGACACGAAGTCGTCCGCCGGGCGGGTGAGCACGCTGTCGGGGCTGTCGTACTGGTGCAGCTTGCCGCCGGTGCCGAACACCGCGATGCGGTCGCCGAGCTTCACGGCCTCCTGCAGGTCGTGGGTGACGAAGGCGATCGTCTTGCCCACCGTGCGCTGGATCTCGAGGAACTCGTCCTGGAGCCGATCACGGGTGATCGGGTCGATCGCCCCGAACGGCTCGTCCATGAGCATGACCGGCGGGTCCGCGGCGAGCGCGCGGGCGACGCCGACGCGCTG
>JAVXWR010000028.1:0-4904 GCA_032230725.1 Actinomycetota bacterium | reverse complement strand
TGTCCACCGTGGCACCGCGCCGCCCGGGTCCTCATCGAGGGACCCCTATGACCTCGCCCGCCCTGGCCAAGTCCGACTACGACGTCCTCAACGTCGTCGCCCTGAAGAAGATGGCGACCGCACCGACGGTGGCCGAGGTCACCGGCCACGACCCCGATGCGGTCGAGCGCGCGCTGGCCGAACTCGCCGACCGTGGACTGCTCGTCGTCGCCGGCGGCGCGGCGCTGCCCACCGACGACGCCGAACCGGCCCTGGTCGCCGCGGCCGGCGAGCACTACGCCGACGTCCGCGCCGACGGCACCGTCGGCGAGCTCGTCGAGAAATTCGAGACCGTCAACGCGCAGTTCCTGACCACGATGTCGTCCTGGCAGCAGGTCGACGTCGGCGGCCGCAAGGTCACCAACGACCACACCGACTCCGCGTACGACGAGAAGGTCATCGCCCGCCTCGAGAAGCTCATCGCTCGGCTGAACCCGCTGCTCGACGCGCTGGCCGCGCACGACGGGAGGTTCGCGGTCTACCCGCGGCGGTTCGACACGGCGATGGCGGGCGTCGACGCCGGGCGGCACGAGCTCGTGTCGTCACCGACCGCGGACTCGGTGCACAACATCTGGTTCGAGTTCCACGAGGATCTGCTGCGCACGCTCGGTCGGGAACGCGTCGAATGACGGTGGACGCGGTGTTCACGCTGACGTTCGAGTCGGCCGACCCCACCGCCGTCGACCGGCTCGGCGGAAAGGGCGCAGGTCTGGCGCGAATGACCCAGGACGGCCTCCGCGTGCCGCCCGGGTACATCGTCTCCACCGACGCCTGCCGCCGTTTCCTCGCGGACGGCGCGATGCCGGACGGTCTCGCCGAGGAGGTGCTCGCGCAGCTGACCGCGCTCGAGGAGCGTTCGGGCAAGACCTTCGGCCGCGGCCCGGTCCCGCTGCTGCTCTCCGTGCGCTCGGGGGCGCCGATCTCGATGCCCGGGATGATGGACACGATCCTCGACCTCGGGCTCGGGCGGGACGCCGCCGTCGCGCTGGCCGAGGCGAGCGGGGACACCCGGTTCATGGCCGATCTGGTGGCCCGCTTCCATGCCATGTACTCCGAGATCGTTCTCGGCGCCCTCGACGCCGAGGAGGGAGTGCGCGCGATCGTCGACGAGATTTCGCCCGGCGACCCCGCGGGCGAGGCGTACGACCGCCTCTGGCAGGCGTGCGAACACGCTCTGGAGGAGGACACCGGCGAGAGCGTCCCCGCCGATCCGCAGGCGCAGCTGCTCGGTGCGGTGGAGGCGGTGTTCCGGTCGTGGAACACTCGGCGGGCCCGCACCTACCGCGACTTCCACGGCATCCCGCACGACCTCGGAACCGCTGTGGTCGTGCAGTCGATGGTCTTCGGCAACATGGGTGCCGACTCGGGTTCCGGGGTCGTGTTCACTCGCAACCCGGTCACCGGGGAACCCGGCCTCTTCGGCGAGTACCTGGCGAACAGCCAGGGCGAGGACGTCGTGGCCGGCACCCGCACCCCGGACCCGGTGGCCGAGGCGCTGGCGCCCGTGGTGCTCGACGAGCTCACGGCGACCTGCGCGGACCTCGAGGTCGCCCACGGCGACGTCCTCGACATCGAGTTCACCGTCGAGCACTCGACTCTGTACTTCCTGCAGGTCCGCAGCGCCAAACGGACACCGGAGGCCGCCGTCCGCATCGCGGCCGACCTGCTCGCGGAGGGGACGATCTCGCCGGGTCGTGCCCTCGCCCGCGTCTCCCCGGAGCAGGTGCGCCAGGTGCAGCGCCCGGGCTTCGATGCCGCCGAGGTGGACGAGGCGCGGTCCGGTGACCGCATGCTGACGACCGGGATCGGCGCCTGCCCGGGGCAGGTCAGCGGGGAGCTCGTGCTCGATCCCGACCGAGCCAAGGCTGCCGGTGACGACGGCCGCGCGGTGGTGCTGGCCCGGTCGATCACCAGCCCCGCCGACCTGCACGGCATGATCGCGGCCCGGGGCATCGTCACGGCCACCGGCGGATCCACCAGCCATGCCGCGGTCGTCGCCCGCGCCCTGGGCACCACCTGCGTGGTGGGGGCGTCGGCGCTGAAGATTGACGAGGAGGCCCGGACGCTCACGGTCGACGGGCGGACGATCGCGGAGGGCGAGCCCGTCTCGCTGGACGGCGCCACCGGGGAGCTCTTCACGGGGTGGTTCGCCACCGCGACCCCGGCCGCGGCCACGAGCGCACTGGACTCGCTGCTCACGGTGTCCGCGGAGGCCGCCGGCTGTGAGCTGCTCGGGCGCGTCACCCTCCCGGCCGACGTCGAGCGGGTCCTGGCGTCCGGTGCGACCGGTCTGGTCACCGCGGTGGACGACGTCCTCGCCGCGACCGGGCATCTGGCCGGACTCGTCGAGCGACTGCTCGAGCTTGGGGAGGACAGTAGCGCGGCCCGGATGGCCGGGGTGGCCGACGTGGTGGCCGCGGAGTTCACCCCGATCCTGGCCGCGGCGGGCGACGTCGAGGTGGGCGTCCGGGCCGTCGACCTGCTCGCCGACGAGTCCCGCGAGCTGCTCCAGCAGACCGCCGTCACCACCCGCTATCCGCACCTGGCCGTCCCGCTGGGGCTCCCCGCCCTGATCGAGGCGCAGCTCGAGGGCCTCGCGCGGGCGGTCCGCGACTCCGGGGGTGCCGCCCGGGTGCACCTCGCGGTGCGGCACGTCTCCGATCCGGCCGAGGCGGAGGCGCTGCAGGCCCTGGGGTCGGCGTACGGCTCCGCGCCCGGCGTCGGGTGCTACCTGACCAGCCCGCGTGCGGTCTTCAACGTCGACGGCATCGCCGCGCACAGCGAGGTGCTCTGGCTGGAGGTCCGCACGCTGCAGGCCGCGATGTTCGGTATCCCGGCCCGCCAGCTGCTCACCGCCGAGCCCCTGGACGACTACGTGGCCCGCGGGATGCTCGGCACCGACCCGCGCACGTCGATCGACCCGTCGGTCCTCGGGATGCTCGAGCAGGTCGCGACGGCGGGGGAGCGCCTGGGAGCGGATCGCAGCCGGGTCGGCCTGCGCCTGTCCGGGACGGTGTCGGCGGAGGCCGCCGCGACCCTCCACGGGCTCGGGGTGCGACGGTTCGCCGTCGACGGTCCGGAGGTGCGGCCCGCGCTGCTCGCCCTCGGCAAGGCGGCTCTCGGGGACTGACGCGCCCCGTGTGATCAGGCCGGTTCGCTCAGGCAGGTTCCGTCAGGCCCCGGACCAGCTGGTCGAGGACGGCGTCGTCGAGGCCGCGTCCGAGGGCCCAGCCCCGGGCACCGCCGTAGAGCTCGTCCATCCGCCGCAGGAAGGTGCGGATCGTGACCTCGTGCGCTTGATAGACCTCGGCCGGGACGACCGCCATGTGGTCGCGGTAGCGGGGCCACGTCCGGAAGCGCTCCACGATCCGGGGCATGTTCTGCCCGGTGGCCAGGTAGTCCGCCACGATGTCCTCGTCGTCGACCCCCAGCAGCCGCAGCGTCAGGGCGGCCACCAGGCCGGTGCGGTCCTTCCCGGCAGCACAGTGCAGCACCGTCGGGCGACCGCTCGCGGCGGCGAGCATCCGCACCAGCATCGGCAGGACCGGGCTGGGCGAGGCGAGGTGCTCGAGGTAGAAGTGCGCGCTCTGTTCGGCCGGCGGCAGGTCCGACACAGGCAGATCCCGGAGAGGGGCGTTGATATAGCAGACGGTGGCCGCCGCGAGGGGGCCGCGTCCCTCTGCGACGGCTTCGGGGCCGATCCGCAGGTCGATCACGACCTCCACGCCGAGGTGCTCGACGAGGCGGGTGACGTCGTCGTCGGTGAGGGCCTGGAGGGTGTCGCTGCGGAAGAGCATCCCGCGTCGGACCCGACGGTGCCCGGAGGCGGCGAACCCGCCGAGGTCGCGGAAGTTGAACGCCCCGGTCAGCGGCGCGGTCCCGGGCTCAGGCACGGCGGCACGTCCGGCGCAACGCGGCGAGCAGTTCGGCCTCGGCCTCGCCGTCCGACCGGGACGGGGCGACCGCTCCACCCACGGCGTTCACGGGGCTCCCGGCGTTCACCGCCGCCCGTCGGCGGTCGCGACGCCGTCGACCGGCATCCAGAGCCGTCGTCTCCGTCGAGCCCGACCCTGTCGGCGGCGAGCCCGGGGTGCAGCCACAACCGCAGCCGGGTCCGATGGCGGTCGTGGCGCCGGCGGGTGCGGACGGGAGCGCGCAGGCTCCCTGCGGCTCCTCGGCCGCCGCGTCGCCCAGCAGGTGCGACGCGACCTCCTGGGGCCAGAGGGCCACGAACTCGGCGCCGGCGTCGGTCAGCTCCGCGGGGGAGTGCATGCCCCACGCGACGCCGATGACACGGATTCCCGCCGCACGGGCGGCGCGGACGTCGCCGGCGGTGTCGGTGACCAGCACGGTGCTCTCCGGGCCCGGGACGGCCACGGCGCCGCCCTCGTCGTAGTCCGCCGCGCACCGGCGTCCGAACCCGCTGCCCGGCTCGGCGAGGAACGCCTCGATGGCCACGGTCTTGTCCGGCGCCACGTCGCCACCGAAGACGTGCGCGAAGCAGTAGGCGAGATCGTTGTCGACCAGGATCCGGCGCAGGACCTGCATCGCGTTCGACGAGAGCACCGCGAGTGTGCAGTGGCCCGCAAGGCGGCGCACCACCTCGACCATGCCGGGGATCATCGGCGGGGTGTACTCGCGGCGCAGGAGATCGAGGAACGCGGCCTCCACCTCGTCGGCGTGCGCGTCGTCGCGGCACAGCGCGCGGAGCTGCACGAACAGGTTGCCGCGGAACAGATCGAAGTACTGCTCCGGCCCCGTCACACCGAGGTCGAAACGGTCGTTGATCTGCTCGAAGATCAACCAGGACGCCACCCGCGTCTGGACGAGCGTGCCGTCCAGATCGAAGATGACCGCGCGGGTGG
>JAVXWR010000024.1:0-5318 GCA_032230725.1 Actinomycetota bacterium | reverse complement strand
CACCGTGCCGATCCCGGGCACCCGCTCGGCGCGGCGGGTGGTCGAGAACGCCGGGGCCGTCGCCCTGTCGCTCTCCGCCGACCAGAAGGCCCGGCTGGACGCCGCCGCCGACCTCGTCCAGGGCGGCCGCGACTTCACGTTCTCCTCCGACGACTGGATCTCCTCCGGGCGGGAGTGACGCCGGCAGCCCTCAGAGCGCGTCGAACCCCGCGACGAGCCACCGGCCGTCGTCGGGCGAGGGCTCGAGCACGACCCGGGCGCTGCGGACGTCGCGCCGCGGGGCCGGGTCGCCGTCACGGGTGGTGGTCTGGGTGTAGAGCACGACCGTCTCGACGTGGTCCGGGGTGGCCGTCACGACGCCGACCCCGGACACCGTCGCCGACGACGAGGCGTGTCCCTCCACCGCCGCGGGCACGACGAGCCCGAGGACGATGGCCCGGTTCTGCTCGGCGAACGGGCCGGTGGTCACGGCGTCGATGCGGTCGGCGTCCGCGTCGACGGTCCGCCAGTCGTAGCCGAGCAGCACCGGGGTGAGCGTCGTGGAGGCCTGCACGCCGTCCCGGCCGGCCGCGTCGGTCTCCCCCGCCACGACCGCCCGGCGCGCCAGCTGCCCGACGACGACCGCGGCCGCGATGGTGAGCACCGCGAGGGCCACGAGGAGCCACCGCCGCCGAGGATCGCGCCGCGTCACGGGACCTCCGCCAGGCCGCGGACCAACCAGCGCCCGTCCTGCCGGGTCAGGGTCGCGGCGATCCGCCACGCCCGCTGGGTGTTCCCGTCGGTCAGCCGCGCCGCCGCGATCACCCGCGCCGAGTCGCCGTCGAGCGACTCGAGCCCGACGGCGCGCACGACGACCGCGGACCCGGCCGCCGCCGGCATCGTCCCGTCCTCGAGCCGGGCCCGCCAGGTGCCGGTGGCCCCGTCGAGTGCCTGCGTGCGGGCGGTCGGCGAGGACGGCGCGGCCACGAGCGCGGTCAGGTGGGTGCGCACGGCCGCCACGGCCGCCGCACCGTCCTCGTCGCGGGCCGCGGCACGGCCGTCGACGATGCCCAGCACGGTCCCCGCCAGGACGAGCGCACCCAGCAGCATCGCCAGCACCTGCACCGCGCGGGTGCTCGTCCGGCTCGGCGTCACCTCTGCCCTCCCTCTCGCGATCTCCGCGCTGCCGGAGATCATCGCGGCGCTCCTCCCCCACGGCTCGCCGTTCGCCCGCGTCAGGTCCGGATGGCCGCACGAGCTTCCCCGCAGAAGGCGCAACGAGGAAGACCGTCCGGGCGTAGATGCCCAGGCGAACGGGCTGACCGCCCACCGATCGCCATGGCGCGACGACCGGCGGAGCCCCGCGAGGCCGCCCGGGCCGACCTCCGAGCTGCCACTGAGGCGACGCGACGCGCCGCCGGTCGACGCGGGCTTTCCCGGTCGTGGCCGGTTCGGTCACGGTGGGGTCACACGACGGCGTGGCGACAGGGCCGGAGCGGGACGTCCGATCGGGTCCGTCGACGACGCCAGGTGATCACGTCAGGGCCGGGCGGGCCGAGGGGTCCGCATCGGGTGATCACGTCAGGGGGGTCCGGGCACGGGTGGTCGGAGTGGAGCAGGACACGGGGGCGCGCCACGCGTCGGGGACGCGGCAGGCGCGGACGTGACCTCGCAGCGCGTCGATCCCGAGGAGCATCCGCCGGGCCTGCCGGACTTCCTCCGTCGTCACGACGCCTTCCTACAGGTCCTCGTCACGGTTCTCGGGCACGCCTACGGCGCTCCCGCGCACGACGTCTTCCAGCTCACCCGCGCCGTGATGCACGACCGCTGGACCTCGTTCGGCCGAGCGGGCGAGGAGGTGCGCGTCGTCGAGCTGACGCTGCAGGTGACCCGCAACGCCCGCGCCCTCGGCACCCACGCCGGACCCGTGCGGCACCGACCCCGCCCGGCCCACCCGCCCGCGGCCCGGTCGGTGCTGGCCGCACGCTCCTTCGAACCCGGGTGGCGCCACCCCGACCCCTGGCGCCTGCTCGCCGCCGACGAGGCCCGGCCGCTGCGGGCCCTCGCCCACCTCGACCCGCTCGCCCGCGACCTCGCCGTGCTGCGCTGGCTCGGCGTGCCCGACGCGCAGACCGCGGAGGAGCTCGGCCTGTCGGCGGCCGAGATGCCCGGCCGTCTCGACGAGGCGATGCGGCAGTGGGCGGTCGTCGTGGCGGCCGGGACCGATCCGGGTCCGGGGCCCGCTCCCCACGGCAGGCGGTCCCGGTGAGCCGCGAGGAGCCCGGGGCCGACCCGCGCGACCTCGACCGGCTCGTCGCCTCCGCCCTCGCCCAGGAGCGGGGCGCGATGGAGACGCTGCTGCGGATCCTCCGCCCGCTGGTCGTGCGCTACTGCCGTAGCCGGCTCGGCGGGTACGAACGGGTCAACGCCTCCCCCGACGACGTGGCCCAGGAGGTCTGCGTCGCCGTGCTGCGGGCTCTCCCGACCTACGAGGACCAGGGCCGACCGTTCCTGGCCTTCGTGTACGGGATCGCCCAGCACAAGGTGGTCGACGCCCACCGGGCCGCGGGCCGGGACCGCTCGGACCCGATGGACGAGCTGCCCGAGCAGCAGGACGGCCGCGACGGCCCCGAGCAGCACGCCCTCGCGCTCGCCGACTCCACCGAGATGGCGGCGCTCATGGCCGAGCTGCCCGAGAAGCAGCAGGAGGTGCTGCGGCTGCGCGTCGTCGTCGGGCTCTCCGCCGAGGAGACCGCCGAGGCGGTGGGTTCGACCGCGGGAGCGGTCCGCGTGGCCCAGCACCGTGCCCTGACCCGGCTCCGCCAGCTCATCACCGAGCGCGGCGGCGCGCCGCCCGCTCCCCCGGACGACTCCGCCCCCCGCCGCCGCGGCGGCGCGCGCGGACCGCGTCGGCCTGCGCACGCCCGACCGGACGACGAGGAGGCCCCCGAGGTCCCTGACGTGGCGCACGTGCCGGACTGGCAGGCGGCGCCCCGGACCGGTGACGTGGTGCTCGACCGCCTGCTGGGGCTCGCCGACGCGCACGTCGAGACCGTGGCTCGTGGCGGCGACACCGACCCGCGCTCCGGGCCGGTCGGGGTCACCGACCGGTCCGGGGCCCAGCGCCGCCTCGACGCCGAGGACGCCCGGATGGCCGGGGCCGCGCGCCGCTTCCGCGGCGAGCCCGGCTAGACCCCCGCGACCCCCAGACCCCCTCAGTACGCGGGACGCAGCGGGAAGCCGGAGCGGCCCATGTCGTCGAGCTTGACCCCGAGCACCTGGTGGAGCTGGATGTTGTTGAGGTCGAACCCGACCGCGCACGCGGGCATGTAGAGGTTCCAGACCCGGGCGCGGCCCTGTCCCGCCTCGGCGACGCACTCGTCCCAGTTCGCCTCGAGGTTGGCCGTCCACCCCTTGAGCGTCTTCGCGTAGTGCTCGCGCAGGTTCTCCTCGTGCCGGATCTCGAAGCCGGCGCCGTTCATGCGCGTGACCAGGTGCCCGATCGGCAGGAGCTCGCCGTCGGGGAAGACGTAGCGGTCGATGAACGGGTCCGCGTGGGCGCGGTGGTGGGCGTCGGGCCGGGTGATGCAGTGGTTGAGCAGCCGGCCGCCCGGGCGCAGCTTCGCGTACAGGAACGAGAAGTAGGACCGCAGCTGCGCCCGCCCGATGTGCTCGGTCAGCCCGATCGAGGCGACGGCGTCGAACCCCTCCTCGGTCACGTCGCGGTAGTCGCCGTGGCGGATCTCGACGAGGTCCCCGAGGCCCCGGCGCGCGACCTCCTTCTGGGCCCACAGCGCCTGGTCGCGCGAGAGGGTCACCCCGAGGGCCTGCACGCCGTAGTGCTCGGCGGCGTGCATCGACATCTGGCCCCACCCGCAGCCGACGTCGAGCAGGCGCATGCCGGGCGCCAGCGCGAGCTTGTCGGCCACCAGGTCGTGCTTGGCGAACTGCGCCTCCTCCAGCGTGGCGGTCTCGCTCGGGTAGGCCGCGCACGTGTAGGCCATCGACGGGCCGAGGACCAGCTCGTAGAAGCGGTTCGAGACGTCGTAGTGGTGCGCGATGGCCTCGGCGTCGCGGGCCTTCGAGTGCATCCAGCCGCTCTGGCGGTGCTCCTGGGCCGGCGGGGCGAGGTGGCGGTGGCGGAACCGGACCGGAGCCAGGCGCAGCGCGGTCCTCGCGAGCGTCGCCGTCGAGACGTCGGAGATCGTCAGCTCGCTCATCGCGGAGAGCGCGGTGTAGAGGTCGCCGTCGACGTCGAGGTGACCGGACACGTACGCCCGGGCCAGCCCGAGCGTGTTCGGCGAGCCGGCCAGGTAGGCCAGCGCGGTCTCGGTGCGGATGTCGACGTCGGCGACGGAGCCGGCACCGGCGGGCTCCGAGACGCTTCCGTCGTAGGCTCGAACGGTGATCGGGGCGTCCTGCCCCAGCACCGGCCGGAACAGCTCGGCGACTCCCACGGCTCCTCCTCGTTCCTTCGGACGGCGTCAGCCGGTGACGCACTTCGTGTACAGGTCCGGCAGGCGGCCCGCCGGGTCGTACCGGGCCTTCAGGCGGGCGTAGGCGGCCCCGCCGTAGAGGGCGTCGAACTCCTCGCGGGTGTAGCTCGACGTCGAGTACAACGACTTGTGTCCCTCGAGCTCCATGAGCTTGCGCTCGATGAGGCGGTTGTGGTGGTCGCGGGCCATCCCGGGCCGGAGGAGCGCGTCGGACCAGAACCCGACGTTGACGTAGGTCCGCCCCGTCTCCAGGGGGTACAGCGGCCAGGTGCGGGAACCGCGCAGCCGCAGCGGGCACACCCAGACCGGCGAGATGCCGATCTCGGTGTGGAAGAAGTCCAGGAACTCCGCGAGGCGCTCCACCGGGACCTCGACGTCCTGGATGATCGGCTCGACCCCGGCGGCCCCGGTCACCCGGGTCTGGATCCGCTCGGAGATCCCGTAGCGCCGGTCGAGCGCGACGAGGCGGCGGTAGACGTCGGAGCGGCGCCAGCGCCCCGGCCAGAGCCGGCGCACCGCGGGGTGCTGCACCCCGAGCGCCCGCGAGCACCAGAACCAGTCGGTGTCCCACCGCCAGAGGTAGTCGTGGATGCTCAGGTGGTCCACGCCGATCCCGTCCGGGGCGGCGTCCGCGAGCCGCGCGATCGAGCGGTAGTAGACGTCCTGGCCGGTGTAGTCCGAGAGCGCCGGCGCCTCGGAGACCATGCGGCCCAGCGTCAGGTACTGCTCGGGGCGGCCGGACGCGGTCTCGGAGGGCCCGAAGACGGTGCCGTCGACGAAGTCGACCGCCTCGCCGTCGTAGGTGTGGTCCACGGCGATGACGTCGACGGCCTTCGCGAGCGA
>JAVXWR010000872.1:0-3423 GCA_032230725.1 Actinomycetota bacterium | reverse complement strand
TGTCCGGGGCCGGGCGCAGCGTGACCCGACGGTCCTGGCGGGCTTTCCGGCTGCGGTTCGTGTAGCCGGCCTTGTCGGTCTCGTAGGCGACCTTCTTGACCGCCGCTTCGGCCTGGCGGAACCCCAGGGTCTCCAGCCCGGCCCCGGCGAGCGCCTTGTCGACCAGACGGCGCTGCTCAGCATCGAGGTGGGTGGTCTGGGCGACGACGGTCTCGGCGAGCCGCTCACTGATCCGCCCCGCCGCCAACAGCTCGCGCGTCTCGGGAAGGTCGCCGGCCAGGGCGCTCGCGATCGTGAGTCGCTTCGAGCCCTGCCACGGGGAGACGTGGGCGGCGAGCGCGATCTCGTCGGCGATGCCGCGGCCCAGCTTCTCCGGGTCGAGGCGCCCCGCGGTCACCAGCTCGGCCTGCTCGTCGACGCGGGTGCGGGCGAACGCGACCATCTCGGTGTGCTGCGCGGCGGCCAGCGCCGCCCGCATCTGCTCCAGCACCGCGATCCGGTCGACCCGCGCCGCCCCCGCCACCTCACAGTCATCGAGCGGAGCGTCGGCGAGTTCCCCGAGGCGCGCCAGGATCGCGGTCAGCTGCGCGGCGACCGCGTCACCCGCCCCGACCCCGCCGTTCGAACTCATGTGCGAACGATAACGCGACCCACCGACAGCCTCGGCGCGCCGTCGAGAGTCCTCAGCCCTTGATCCGGCGCGCCGACGTCCGTGCGCCCGCCAGGATCTCCCCCGGGTCCACCCGGGTGGGAGCGCGGTCGACGAGCACCGGCTCGCCGGCCACCCACACGTCGCGCACGGACCGCGCGCCCGCCGCCCACACCAGGTTGGACACCAGCTGGGCGTCGTCGTCCGGATCGACGAAGGCGGCGTCGTCGAGGTCCATGTGCACGACGTCGGCCCAGGCCCCGGGCCGCAGCCGGCCCAGGTCGTCGCGGCCCAGCGCGTCGGCGCCGTCCGCGGTGGCCAGGCGCAGGACGTCGGCGGCGGTGAGCGCGGTCGCGTCGGCACCGCGCTGGCGGGCGAACAGCGAGGCGAGCCGCTGCTCCTCCCAGAGGTCGAGGTCGTCGTTCGAGGCCGGCGAGTCGGTGCCCAGGCCCACGCGCAGCCCGGCGGTGAGCATGTCGGCGACCCGCGCGACGCCGGCCGCGAGCTTCGCGTTGGAGCCCGGGCAGTGGGCGACGGCGACGTCGTGCCGAGCGAAGATCTCGAGGTCGGAGTCCGAGAGCTGGATGGCGTGCGCGGCGAGGACCCGCCCGTCGAGGCTCCCGGTCGTCTCGAGCATGGCCGGGACGGACCCGTAGACGCTGCGGACCTCGTCGTCCTCGCCCTCGGCCTCGGCGACGTGGATGTGCAGCAGCGCGTCGCGCTCGCGGGCCGCGGCCGCCGTCGTCGCCACGGCCTCCGGCGAGAGCGTGTACGCCGAGTGGGCGCCGTACCCGAGCTCGACGCGCTCGCCCGGCCCGAACCGCAGCCCGTCGGCGTCGATCCAGCGCGAGATCGCGTCGCGCATCTGCTCCCACGTGCCGAGACGGTCCATGCCGGGCGCGGTGATGATGCCGGGGGTCATGACCACGCGGGAGCCGAGCTCGAGGACGGCGTCGACGACGGTGTCGGCCCAGAAGTACATCTCGGTGGACGTCGTGACGCCGTGCCGCAGCATCTCCAGCCCGCCCGCGAGCATCCCGGCCCGGACGTCGGGCGCCTCCAGGCGCGCCTCCGCCGGCCACACGATCTCGGTGAGCCAGCGCATGAGCGGCAGGTCGCCCCCCATGCCCCGCAGCAGCGCGAGCGGGGTGTGCGCGTGGGTGTTGACCAGCCCGGGCATGAGCAGCCCCGACACCGTCGTCGTCGGGGCGTCGGTGGCGGGGGCGCCGGCCAGCGGCCCGACGTGGGCGATGCGCCCGGCGTCGTCGACGTCCACGACCGCGTCGCGCAGGACGGGCATGCCACCGGAGACGGAGCGCAGCGGAGCTCGACCGTCGACACCGTCGCAGGTCAGGACGATCGGGGCGTGCAGTCGCCGGGCGCTCATGGCGCCCACTCTGGTGTTCGCGTGGCGAGGGCGGCGAGACGGGTCAGCTGTCTGCGCATCATCACGAGGTCGCCCCACGCGAGGGCGTACCGGACCACGGTCCCGACGGTGCCCCGGGTGCCCTCGAGGGCGACGGTCGCGACGAGGCGGGCGCGTCCCGGGCCGTCGGGGCGGACCGCGTAGGTGATCGCGAACTCGCCGACGAGGCCGCGCCCGGGGCGGCGGAGGCGCAGCGTGAGGTGCTCGCCGTCGACGAAGGAGTCGACCACGAAGAGCACGAGCAGACGCTGTCCGACCTGCAGGTCCTCGGCGCCCGGGGTGAGGGTGCGCGGGCTGGGCCGACCGGCGTTGTCGATCAGGTCGTAGCTGTAGGGCGCGACGGTCAGCTGGGTGACCCAGCGCCAGAGGTGTGCGGGGTCGGCGCGGCTGGTCACGCCCCGGGTCCAGCGGGCGACCGGGTCGGGGACGAGGCCGTCGGCCGGGGTACGGCGAGCGCGCTCGACCGACGAGGTGCCCCAGTGCTGCGGCGCGTCCACGACGGCGAGTGTGGCGAGTTCCGGCGTGGGGCGCTCCTCGCCGATCTATCAGACCGAAGGGGCCCCTCGCTCAGAACTGCCCTACCGATCGAGCAGCGAGCGCAGCGACCGGAGCGGCTGGAGCCAGGCACCACCGGGAGGCAGCGTGTCGAGGCTGACGCGCGGCAGCGGCTCGCGGAACACGCCGTCGATCTCCTCGAGGTCGAGGAACGTGACGACGTCCGAGGCCACCGCGAAAGCGGCGTACTCGCGGAAGCCGATCACGGTGACCCGGATGCCCGCCTCGACGAGCTCCTCGAGCGGCTCGCGGAACGCCCGGCCGTCCCCGGAGGCCACGACGACGTGAGCCAGCCCGCCCTCGGTCCGCCGCGCCTCGATGTGGGCGAGCATGTCGTCGTCGACGTCCGAATCGTCGGCCGTCTTCGGCTTGGCGAAGACCGCGAACCCGACGTTGCGCAGCGCCTCCACCCAGGGCCGCACGATCTCGGTGGAGCCCGGGACGACGTTGGTGAAGACGGTGGCCTCGGCCACGCCGTCCGGCCCGGCCAGCCCGAGCAGCCACCGGCCGACCGCGTCGAAGCGGGGCCGGAACGCCGACGTCGGGCGGGCGCCCAGCAGCGACCCCAGGCTCATGTCCATGTTGGGCGCGTCCCAGACGAGCAGCGTGCGCCCCGGGCCCTCGAAGCGCGCCAGCGGTGCGTCCTCGACGTCGGTCGTGCCGCCGGCCAGGGCGTCCGGCGCGGTCGCGGCGTGCGCGAGGTCGGCCGGGGACGGCGAGGGGGAGGGCGACACGGGGCCGACTCTAACCGCCCGCCGTCGGCGGGTGCGCCGCACGATCACGACCCCTCACC
>JAVXWR010000824.1:0-5996 GCA_032230725.1 Actinomycetota bacterium | reverse complement strand
TAGCGGGCCTCCGGCGAACGGTCGTACTCGGGGAACACGACCGCGGCCTGGGCACCGACGGCGAGCTCGCGGACCAGGCGGTCATGGGTCCCGGCGTCGCCGAAGACCCACCCCGCGCCGTGGACGTAGAGGACCACCGGGAGGACACCACCGGCGGCGGCCGGACGCACCAGACGCACGGGGACGCTGCCGGTGGGTCCTCCTTCGACGGTCAGCCACTCCTCGTCGACCTCGGGCGCGGCGATCTCACCGGACTGCACGTCGTCGACGGCGGCGCGGCCCTCGGCGGGCGGCAGCTCGAACAGGAACGGGGGCTTGCTGGTGGCCTCGCTGAACGCCCGGGCCGCGGGCTCGAGGACGGGGACGGGCGGGACGACGGGGTGGGGGGTGCTCATGGACGGCTCCAGGTCGGTGGGGCTCGATCAGACGAAGCGCCGGACGAAGGTCAGCGCGGTCTCGGCGACCTCTCGCCATCCGTGGTCGATGGTCAGGGCGTGCCCGCGCTCGGGCATCTCGACGATCTCCGTGGTGGCCGGGTTGTCCGCGTACTGCCGGTAGGCCGCGTGGGCGAGAGCCCAGGGGATGGTGTGGTCCTTCTCCCCCGAGATGATCAGGAGCGGGGCGCGATCCGGGTTGTCGACGTCGACCGCGGCCTCGGTCCGCGGGTTGAGATTGGACGCCGCGGACTGCCACAGCGGTAGGCCGGGCGCGGGCACGGCGAACTCCTCGTGGAGTGCCTTGGCCTCCTCCTCCTCGACCGCGTTGGCGAATGCGTAGCGGAACTGCTCGTAGGTCAGCGGCACGGCGCGATGGCGGGTGGTGGGGTGGCCCAGGATCGGGCTCCCCGAACGCAGCGCCGTGAACGGCAGCGGCAGCACGCCTCGGAACGGAGCCGGGTCGATCGCCACGGTGGCCGCCGAGAGCCCGCGGCCGGCGAGGATCTGTGCGAACAGCCCGCCGAAGGAGTGTCCGATCACTGCCGGCGTGTGGTCGAGCCCTTCGATCAGCGCCGCGTAGTGGTCGACGACCTGACCGACGCTCTTGTCGGCGAACACCTCCGGATGCTCGTCGGCCTCCTGCACCGTGCCGGGGTCCTCGGGCCACCCGGGCGCGATCGGCGCGTAGCCGGCGTCACGGAACACCGTGAGCCAGCGGTCCCAGCTCGACGGCAACAACCACAGCCCGTGCACGAACACGACCGGGCGACGGCCCGTGGCGTTGGCCTGGGCCACCAGTTCCCGGTCGTGTTCCATCAGTTCGGCGTCCAACGCGACCTCCCGCTGCTCCTCGGTCGTTCCAGCGTGGCCGCGCCGGTCCGGAGGCGGGAGTGCCGAGCCTGCACGGGTCTTGCCCCGCTGTGCGTCACGTCGACGTGGAGACGGTCGGCCACGAGGGACGCACAAGGCACGGGACCGGGCCCGCGAGCGCTACGCCCGCTGACCTCCTGCGGTCGTCACGACGGTCGCTCGACCCACGGGTGATCGACCGCTGCCGCGATCTCGGGCCCGTGCTGCTCGAGGGTATAGAGGCGCAGCCGGATGCCGTCGGGATCGGCGAACACGGTGAGCCAGGCCTGGATCGAGGGGATCTCGCCCGAGTGCGCCACCCCGAGCCCGTCGAGGTGCTCCCGCCACGCGGCCAGCACGGCACGGTCGTCGATGGCGAGGGTGAGCGGGTCGAAGCCGTCGGTCGCGGCCGCCTGCTCGGGGTCGAGGCGCAGCTCCAGCAACGTGCCGAGCCCGGGGACGTCGAGGATGCAGGCGTAGCGCAGGCCGGAGGCGTCGACGTGGTCGGCCGCCGCGATCCGGACGGCACCGAGCACGTCGCGGTAGAACACCAGTGAGCGCTCGAGGTCGGCTACCGGGAGCTTGACGTGGTGGATGCCGCGCAGCGGGGGCGGGTTCACGATCGGTCCTCCGGTCGACGCTGGACGCGCTGTGTTGTCGTGGAGGACGCAGGCCGTCGACGACGGTCCCGCGACCAGCTCCTCGGTGATCCGTCCGACCTGCTCGGAGGTGGTGGCGCGGGCTCGAGACCCGCCGGCCGACCCGGTGCGGCCCTCTGTGGCGAGCTGGGCGAGGACGGGAGGGTACTCGCGGTGAGACGCCGGTCACGGCACCATCGAACACCGTGACCGCTCCGGACGAACCGACGCTGCTGCGCTCGCCGGGCCCGCTGGCGGGGACCGGGATCGGCGCCTACCGGGATCACCTGGCCTCGACGCGCGGGCTGGTGCTCGACGACTACTGGGACCTGTGGCGCTGGTCGGTGGCCGAGCCGGAGGCGTTCTGGGGCTCGATCTGGGAGTACTACCAGGTCCCGGGCACCTACGACCGAGTGCTTGGATCCGCGGAGATGCCCGGCGCACAGTGGTTCCCCGGCGCCCGGCTGAACTACGCCGCGCACATGCTGGGCACCGAGGCCGACACCGACCGGACCGCGATCATCGCCCGCTCCCAGACCCGCCAGGACCGGGAGCTCACGTTCGGCGAGCTGCGCGACCAGGTGGCGCGGGCCCGCGCCGGGCTGGTGCGTCTCGGCGTGGGGCACGGCGACCGGGTCGTCGGGTACCTGCCGCACGTCCCGGAGACCATCGTGGTGTTCCTGGCCGCGGCGAGCCTGGGGGCGATCTGGGCGGCGTGCGCGCCGGAGTTCGGGGCCCGCAGCGTCGTCGACCGGCTCGGGCAGCTCGGGCCGACGGTGCTGCTCGCGGTCGCGTCGTACCGGTACGGCGACAAGGAGGTCGACCAGCGCGACGAGCTCGCGACGATCCGGCGGGGCCTCCCGACGGTGCGCCACGTCGTCGGCCTGGACTACGGGCCGCACCCGGTGCCGGACGCGATGACGTGGGACGAGCTGCTCGCCGACGACGGGCCCCTGGAGTTCGCCCAGGTGCCGTTCGACCACCCGCTCTACGTGCTGTTCTCCTCTGGCACCACCGGGCTGCCGAAGGCGATCATTCACGGCCACGGCGGCATCCTGCTCGAGCACCTGCGGCTGTTCGGGCTGCACTTCGACATCCGCCCGGGCGACCGGATGCTGTGGTTCACCACCACGGCCTGGGCGATGTGGAACATCACGATCTCGGTGCTGCTGCACCGCGGCGCGATCGTGCTGCTCGACGGCAACCCGCTGTGGCCCGACCTGGAGGCGCAGTGGCGGCTTGCGGCCGAGACCGCCGTCGCACTGCTGGGCGCGAGCCCCGGGTACCTCACGGCCAGCCGCAAGGCCGGCGTGGTGCCGCCGCGGTGGCCGCAGCTGCGCCAGCTCGGCACGACCGGGGCACCGCTGCCGCCGGAGGCCTTCGACTGGGTGTACGAGCACCTCGGGCCGGACGTCGTCCTCAACCCGTTCAGCGGTGGGACCGACGTGTGCAGCGGCTTCGTGGGCGGCAGCGTCTGGCAGCCGGTGTACCGCGGCGAGATGGCCGGCCCCGGGCTCGGGCACGACGTGGCCGCGTTCGACGAGGAGGGCAACTCCGTCGTCGAGCAGCTCGGGGAGCTCGTCGTGCGCGCGCCGATGCCCTCGATGCCCGTCGGCTTCTGGAACGACCCCGACGGCGAGCGCTACCGCGAGGCCTACTTCGACGTCTACCCCGGCATCTGGCGGCACGGGGACTGGGTGCGGTTCACCGACCGGGGCAGCTGCGTGATCACCGGGCGCTCGGACGCGACCCTGAACCGTGGCGGCGTGCGGCTGGGCACCGCCGAGTTCTACGACGTCGTCGAGGACATGCCCGAGGTGGCCGACTCGTTGGTCGTGCACCTCGAGGACGACCAGGGCGGCTCGGGCGAGCTGCTGCTGTTCGTCGCGCTCGAGCCCGGCTCCGAGCTGGACGACGACCTGCGCGCCCGGATCGCCCGCGGGCTGCGTCGCAACCTCTCCCCCCGCCACGTCCCCGACCTGATCGCGGCAGTGCCGGCCGTCCCGCGCACGCTGACCGGCAAGAAGCTCGAGCGCCCGGTGAAGCAGGTGCTGCGGGGCCGCCCGGTCGAGGAGGTCATCAGCCCCGATGCCGTGACCGGGGCGGACGCCGTGCCGGCCTTCCGCGACGCCTACGCCGCCCGGCCATAGCGGACGCTCGACCGCGTCCGCCACAACCCGACGGCTCGACGTCACCTCAGGTGCCGGGCGAAGAACCGGGCCCCGTCGTCCACCTCGAACCACGGGCTCGCGCACGGTCGAACGATCGTCATCGACGACTTTCGCCGGCGCATGGCCCTGGTACCGGATCAAGCACGCCATGATGCCGACGAGACGTGCGTGACCCAGAAGCCACCGATCACCGTGCCACCATCACGATCGCCGGCGACTTCGACGGTCCCACGATCGACGGCAGCGTTTCGGAAGTACTGCACCGGCCACGACGAGCTCCGAACTTGCCGTAGCCGGCGTTCTCAGCGGGTAGCGCGCTCGTGCAGGCCGCGGCCGATGGACTCGATGGAGTCGGCGACCATGCGGTGAGCGACCGCGGATGGGAACAGGTGGGCGCCGTGAAAGGTCCCCGGGTAGTGCCGCAACTCCACGTGCACTCCCGCGTGGATCAGCCGTTGTGCGTAGGCCAGGCCCTCATCGCGCAGCGGGTCGAATTCCGCCACGTAGATGTAGGCCCGGGGCAGTCCGGTCACATTCGTGGCCCGCCACGCGGCCGCGTGCGACGGCACATCGTCAGTGCCGTACAACTCGCCCAGGTAGGACGACCACGCGACCTGAACCTCGTCTCGCCAGAGCAGCGGGGTATCGACGAACTGCACCGCTGAGCTGTGCGCGAGGGTGTCGTCGAGGACCGGGACGCCGAGGTACTGGAAGGACAAGGCCGGACCACCCCGATCGCGGGCCAGGATCGCCAAGCACGCACTCAGACCGGCGCCGGCGCTCTCGCCGCCCACGCCCAACCGGGTCGGGTCGGTCCCCAGCTCGCCCGCCTGCTTCGTGGTCCACTCCAACGCCGCGTAGCAGTCCTCGATGGCCGCTGGGAAACGGTGCTCCGGAGAGCGTCGGTATCCGACGGAGACCACGACGACGCGAGCCTGGTCGGCGATGCGCCGGCAGTCGTTGTCGAAGGCCTCGATGTTGCCGGTGATCCAGCCACCGCCGTGGATGTAGACCAACCCAGGCAGCGGGTCGGGAGAACCCTCCGGGGCGTAGACCCGAACCCGGACCTCGGGTGCTCCTTCGGGTCCGGGAATCGTGACGTCGCGCACCGCCAGTGGGCTCGCCGACTCGTACTTCGTCGCGCCGCTCATGAGACTCTCGGAGACCTCACGGGCGTACTTGTAGTCGGCGAGACTGAACGTGGGGACGCTCTCGAGCGATGGAGCCAGCTCGGGATCGATCGGATAAGACATAGCGGTCTCTCCTCCGGCGGTCGGTGCGCTTCGACGGCGGCAGGCGGCGGCCGAGGCGATGAAAAGGGGGCTTCGGCGCGCCGATGCCGACCTGGGTCAGCGACCGGTGTCGAGCAGCAGCTTGCCGGTCGTGGCCCGTGACGTGAGCGCGATATGGGACTGCTTGGCCTCGCCCAACGGATAACGGTGGGAGATGTCGATCTGCAGCTTGCCGTCGCGGATCTTCTCGAAGAGATCGTTGGAGTGCTCCAGTAGCAGCGAGCGGGTGCGGATGTGATCCGAGTAGACCGCGTAGGAGAGCCGGATGCTCTTGGGCAGCTCGAACATCGACACCGTGGGGATCGCGCCGATGAGGGGTCCGTACCAGACGTGCGTGCCGGCCACCGCGAGCGAGTTCAGCGACGGCCAGAAGGTACTCGCTCCGCCGCCGTCGAAGACCGCGTCGACGCCTTCTCCGTCGGTCAGATCCTTGACCCGGTCGACGAAGTCACCGTCGGTGGAGATCAGCACCTCGTCCGCTCCCGCCGCCTTGGCGACCGGCACCTTCTCCTCGCGTGAGACCAGGCCGATCACCCGGGCGCCCCGCAGCTTGAGCTGCTGGCTCACCAGCCGGCCGACACCGCCGGCCGCGGCGTGGACCAGACCGGT
>JAVXWR010000700.1:0-6775 GCA_032230725.1 Actinomycetota bacterium | reverse complement strand
ACGCTCGGCCTCTCCGCGGGCACCCCGATGCTGCTCGGGGGCGACGAGCTCGGCCACACCCAGCACGGCGACAACAACGCCTACTGCATGGATGACGAGACGTCGTGGCGGGCGTGGGCGGACGCGGACACGGACGCGTCGCTGGTGCCCTTCGTGGAGAGGGTGTTCGCGCTGCGCCGTTCGGTGCCCGAACTGCGCCGCGACGACTTCTACTACGGCCACTCCGGGCTCGCCGACGGCGAGGTGCCCGACATCGTGTGGCTCTCCGAGACCTCCCGCGAGCTCGGCGCCGAGGACTGGGCGCACCACCGCAAGACCCTGGTGGTGCGGGTCCGCTCCGCGTCGTCGCTGCTGCTCGTGCTGCACGCCGGCGCCGGGGACGTCGACATCGAGCTCGCGGCGTGGCTCGGCGACACCGCCTGGACTCCCGAGCTCACCTCCGGCACCCCCGACGGCGCCCCGGTGTCGGTCGACGCGTTGCCCGCGGGTGCCTCGGTGACCGTCCCACCGCACACGTTCCTGGTGTTCCGGTCCTCGTAGGTGCCGCCGGCCGGCCCCCGACCATGATCACGAGTTGAGCGGCGACACGCGCAACGGTCGCCACGACCCGCCGCTGAAGTCGTGATCATGGACGTCGAGGGAGCCGATCGCGCCCACGCGACGTCCGAGCCCTGTGGGAACGGACGAGCGAGCTGCCCGCCTGCGGCAGCTGATGCGCGACCACGACGGCGTCGTCGGCGTGGACCAGGCGAAGGAGCTCGGCTACACGGCGGCCGCCATCACCGCGAAGGTGCGCCGCGGCGAGTGGATCCGCGCGGGGCACGGAGCCCTGCGCGCGGCGGATCACCCCGAGACGCCCCGGTCCCGGATACGAGTGGCGATGATCTCCGTCGGGTCCGTGGCGACCCTCGTCGGGCGGTCGGCCCTGTTCTGGTGGCGGATCACGACGTCGCCCCGGCCGAGGTAGAGATCGCGGTGCCCCAGCAGAACCAGCCGCGACCTCGCCCGGGCGTGCGCTGCCTGCGACGCGCCGTACCGCCGGAGGACCGCGTCGTCGTCGACGGGATCGCCGTACCAAGAAGGCCCCGTCGGTGCTCGCCTCGATCGCCGTGCTCGGGACGGTGGACGGCGCCCGGCTCCTGGACCGCGTCCTCCAGCAGGGCGCGGTCGAGCTCGACGCGCTGCACCGGGCTCACCGCCGCTCCACCGGACGCCACGGCGCGACGGTCTGCGGCGCGCTGCTGCGCCTGGCCGCGGGTGGCGCACGCTCGGAGGCCGAACGGTTGGCGCACCGCTCCCTGGGGGCCGCCGGGATCACGGGCTGGTGCGCCGACCACGAGGTATGGCTGCCCGGGTACGGCCGCGCCGTGCTCGACCTGGCCTTCCTGGCAGCCCGGGTGCTCGTCGAGATCGACGGCTGGGCCTACCACCGCGATCTGCGCGCGTTCGTCCGCGACACCGCACGCCAGAACGCCCTGGTGCTGGCGGGCTGGGTGGTCATCCGCACGACCTGGTACGAGCTCACCGAGGACCCCGAGCGGTTCGTCGCCAACGTCCGCGAGGCGCTCGCGGCGCGAGGCCCGGCGTCCATGATCACGACTTGAGCGGCGACACGCCCAAGGGGCGCCACGACTCGCCACTGAAGTCGTGGTCTTGCCGACGCGCTCGCCGGCGGCCCCGGGCAGCTAGCGTCAGGCCGGGAGGACCACCTTCCCGAGCTCCACCGGCGAGGCCAGCAGCTCGTTCGCCGGCAGCACCCGCACCGTGTAGCCCAGGACCCCTGCGTGCGGGAGCGCCACGGTTGCCTCGAAGACCTCGGCGTCGCCGGAGTGGTCGACGGGGATCATCGGCTCGACGACGGTGCCGGACAGCTCGTCGTGGTCGTCCGCGCGCCCGACGACGGCCTGCACCAGCACGTCCGAGGACGCGAGGCCACCGAGCTCCACCGCCGCGCGCACCGTCATCGGCGCGCCCAGCACGGGGGTGTCCGCGGAGCCGGTCACGTCGACCTCCGCGACACGCACCGACGGCCATGCGGCGTCGAGGCGCGCCCGGAACTCCGCGAGCTCCTTCGCCCCCGCGTAGCCGCCCGAGGTCACCTGACGCGCCGCCGCGGCCGCCGGGGCGTACCAGTCGAGCACGTAGTCCTGCACCATCCGGGAGGCCTGGACCTTCGGGGACAGGGTCGCGAGGGTGTGGCGCACCAGCGCGGTCCAGCGGTCGGGGACCCCGTCGGCGCCACGGTCGTAGAACAGCGGCGCCACCTGGGTGGCCATGAGGTCGTAGAGCGCCTCGGCCTCGATGTCGTCGCGACGGTCGGGGTCGTCGACGCCGTCGGCGGTCGGGATCGCCCAGCCGTTGCGGCCGTCGTAGAGCTCGTCCCACCAGCCGTCGCGCACCGAGAGGTTCAGGCCTCCGTTGAGCGCCGACTTCATCCCCGACGTCCCGCAGGCCTCGAGCGGGCGCAGCGGGTTGTTGAGCCAGACGTCGCAGCCCCAGTAGAGGTAGCGGGCCATGGACATGTCGTAGTCGGGCAGGAAGACGATGCGGTGGCGCACGGCCGGGTCGTCGGCGAAGCGGACCATCTGCTGGATGAGGCCCTTGCCGGACTCGTCGGCCGGGTGCGACTTCCCGGCGATCACCAGCTGCACCGGGCGCTCCGGGTCGAGCAGCAACGAGCGCAGCCGCTCCGGGTCGCGCAGCATCAGCGTCAGGCGCTTGTAGGTCGGCACCCGGCGCGCGAAGCCGATCGTGAGCACCGACGGGTCGAAGATCCGCTCGGTCCAGCCCAGCTCGGGCTCCGAGGCACCGCGCTCGAGCCAGGACGCCCGCACCCGCCGTCGCACCTCGGCCACCAGCCGGCCGCGCAGCGTGCCGCGCATCTCCCACAGCAGCGCGTCGGACACCCCGAAGAGCTCCGGGCCCGCGCCCGCGGCCGCCGCGCCTGCGGTCATGCCCGCGATCTCCCGGGCGGTCCAGGTCGGGCCGTGCACGCCGTTGGTGACCGAGCCGATCGGCACCTCGGGCGCGTCGAACCCGCCCCACAGCCCGGAGAACATGCCCCGGGAGACCTCGCCGTGCAGCTGCGACACGCCGTTCGAGCGCTGGGCCAGCCGCAGGCCCATGTGCGCCATGTTGAACATGTCGGTGTCGGGCTCGCGGCCCAGCGCCAGCACCCGCTCGGTGGAGATCCCCGGGAGCAGGCCGGCGTCGAAGTAGTGCCGGACGAGCCCGATCGGGAAGCGGTCGATCCCGGCCGGCACCGGGGTGTGGGTGGTGAAGACGGTGCCCGCGCGGACGGCCGCGAGAGCCTGGTCGACGTCCAGCGGGCCACCGTCCGCCGTCGCTCCGCTCGCCCCGTCCGCGGTCACCAGCTCCCGCATCCGCTCGAGCCCGAGGAACCCGGCGTGGCCCTCGTTGGTGTGGAAGACCTCGGGCGCGGGGTGGCCGGTGACGCCGCAGTAGGCGCGCACCGCCCGCACGCCGCCGACCCCGACGAGGATCTCCTGGCGGATGCGGTGCTCGGCGTCGCCGCCGTAGAGGCGGTCGGTGATCTGGCGCAGGTCGGCGTCGTTGTCCTCGATGTCGGCGTCGAGCAGCAGCAGCGGCACCCGCCCGACCGAGGCCACCCACACCCGCGCGGCCAGCACCCGACCCTCGGGCATCGCGACGTGGACCAGCAGCGGCGTCCCGTCGGCGTCACGCCCCTCCCCCGTCGCTCCGCTCGCCCCGGTCAACAGGTGCAGGGGCAGGCCCTGCGGGTCCAGCGCGGGGTAGTGCTCCTGCTGCCAGCCGTCCAGCGAGAGCGACTGCCGGAAGTAGCCCGAGCGGTAGAGCAGCCCGACGGCGATCAGCGGCACACCGAGGTCGGAGGCCGCCTTGAGGTGGTCGCCCGCCAGGATCCCGAGGCCGCCCGAGTAGTTCGGCAGCACCTCCGAGACGCCGAACTCCATCGAGAAGTAGCCGATCCCGGCGGGCGGCGCGCGACCCGACTGCCCCTGGTACCAGCGCGGCGCGGTGAGGTACTCGCGCAGGTCGTCGGCGCACTCCCCGACCCGCCGGACGAAGCCCTCGTCCCCGGCCAGCTCGGTGAGCCGGGACGGCGGGGCCTCGCCGAGCAGGCGGACCGGATCGCCCCCCGACTCGCGCCACGCCGCCTCGTCGACCGAGGCGAACAGGTCCTGGGTGGGCCCGTGCCACGTCCAGCGGAGGTTCGTCGCGAGATCCTGGAGCGGCGCGAGGGGGGCCGGCAGCTGGGCACGGACGGAGAAACGGCGCAGTGCTCTCACGCCGGTGCAGCCTAGGCACACCCTTCCGACGCGCCGTCATCGCCCGTCGCGGCTGGATCGATTCCACCGTTACGCTGCGTGGCGTGAGCGTGCTGGGGAAATGGTGGGGATCCGGACGACGCGCGGACGACCCCCCGGGCGGCGGGACGGACGCTGGTCACGAGGGCTCCGACGAGCCCACGACGGGCCCGGAGAGCGGCGGGTTCGACCTGCTGCCCGACGACGACGACGAGGCCTCGCGGCGCCGGACGGGGCCGTGGAGCGGTCGCTTCCGCGCCGTCCTGACCGGGCGCCGGGACGAGGGTCCCGGGAGTCCGGAGCAGCACGCCGAGAGGGCCGGGCGCACGGTTCCCGACGACGACGCCGGGCGGACCCCGGCGCCCACGGCCGAGGCCGGTCTCCCCCGGTCCACGTCCGCCGCGCCGCGCGTCGCCCGGACCCCCGCCGCCGACGACGCCGCCCCGGCCTCGCCCGGCCCGCGCGCCGACGAGTTCCCGCCCCGCTACGACCCGCGCGTGCCGGCCCACGGCCTCCGGGGGCCCGGCTGGGGCTCGGCCCGCGACGTCGAGCTCGGCCCGCCGCCGCCCCCGGACGCCCCGGTGAACCCGGGCTCGCCGTCGGGACCCATCCCGGTCGTCGGGTACGGCGCGCGCCCCTCCCGCCCGGCGGTCGCGCTCGCCGACGACGCCGGTCCGGCCGACCGCCCGGGGCTCGAGGCCTCCATCGCGGCGGGCCCGACGATCCCCTCGACGCCGCTGCCGCAGGTCACCCGCCAGACGCCGCGCCCCGTTCGCCCGTCCGCCCCCGCGGGGCCCGCGGGCCAGGGCCCGGCTAACCGCGCCGCCGCCGCGTCCGACGCGTCCGGTCCCACCGCCCCCGCCTGGTCGCGGAACACCCCGACGACGGGCCGCGCCGTCGTGCCGCCGTGGCGCCGGCCGGTCGTGCCGCAGTCCTCCTCGGAGCCGCCCACGGCCCGCGCCCGCTCGGTCGCCCCCGCCACCGACCCCACCACCGACTTCACCACGGACTCCACCACGGACGAGGAGGCGCTGACCGCGGCCACCCGTCGTCCGGGCGCACCGTCGGCATCGAACGACGCCACTTCGGGTAGGGCGCCCGGCATGACCACGTCGTCCGCTGACCGGCCGACCGACGATCACGGAGCGTCCACACCGGACCGCCCCGAGGTCGACGACGCGCCGGCGGCCGTCACCCCCGCCGGGCGCCACGCGCGCGCCGGATCGGCGTCCGCCCCGGTCGACCCGTCTCCCGAGCCCCGGACCGTCCCCGCGTCCGCCACCCCGCCGCCCCCCGTCGACGAGCCCCTGACGGGCGCCGTGCCCCCCGCCGACGCCCCGTCCGGGGCGGCCGCACCGGAGGCGGCCGCACCGGAGGACACCCCCGCCGTCGAGGCGCCGGAGGTCGCGACGCCCACCTCGGCCGAGGCCGGCGCCGTCGCGCCCCCCGAGGCGCCCACCGCCACGGTCGCGCCCGCGCTCGCCGCGGCCGACCCGACGCCCGACGTCGAGCGGCCCACCCCTACCCCCGCCACCGAACCGGTCGCCTCCGAGCGCGCCCGCCTCGCGCAGGGCCGCCTCGGGATCGACGAGGTGACTCCTGAGGTCTCGGGCGGGCGGTTCCCGTCCAAGGCCGTCGTCGGGGAGGTCGTGCCCGTCACCGCCACGGTCTGGCGCGAGGGTCACGACGCCGTGGCGGCGACGCTGGTCTGGCAGCGCTGCGCGGACGTCGACCACGCCGACGCGCAGGCCGTCGCGAACGCCCCGACCGTCGGCGAGGAGCGCTCGACGCGCATGGCGAGCCTCGGACCGGAGACCGACCGGGCCGCGGCGAGCCTCGTCGCCGACACCGAGGGGCTCTGGCGCTTCCGCGTCGACGCCTGGAGCGACCCGTGGGCGACGTGGCGCCACGCCGTCGAGGTGAAGGTCGCCGCGGGCCAGGGGGCGGGCGAGCTCGCCAACGACCTGGAGGGCGGCGCCCGCCTGCTCGAGCGCGGAGCGGCCCGGATCGAGGAGCGCGCGAGCGCCGCCGACGTCCCGGATCAGCCCGCGGGCGAGTCGACGGCCCCGATCGAGATGCCGCCGACGCTGACCTTCGCGAGGACGCTGCGCGAGGCGGCCGCGTCCCTGCGCGAGACCGACCGGGGCCTGCCCGAGCGGCTCGCGAAGGCCCTCTCCCAGCCGGTGCACCGCACGATGGTCGAGCGCCCGGTGCGCGACCTCGTCACCCGCGGTGCCGACCACCACGTCGTCGTCGAGCGGCCCCGCGCTCTCGACGGCGCCTGGTACGAGTTCTTCCCGCGCTCCACCGGCGGGTGGGACGACGAGGGCCGCCCGGTGCACGGCACGTTCGCCACCGCGACGCGCGAGCTCGAGCGCGCCGCCGCGATGGGCTTCGACGTCGCGTACCTCCCGCCGATCCACCCGATCGGCGTGGTGAACCGCAAGGGGCCGAACAACACCCTGACC
>JAVXWR010000699.1:0-5179 GCA_032230725.1 Actinomycetota bacterium | reverse complement strand
CGAGGGAGGTGAACCCGAGGGTCCGCCACTCCTCGCGCCAGTAGAACGCCTGCGAGAAGCCCCAGCCCGAGTAGATGCGGGCGAACGCGCGCAGGCCCTTCACCGGGGGGCGCTCGGTCGGGTAGTCGCCGTCGGCCCACGCCGCGTCCGCGGTCAGCGCCGTGGCCAGCGACTCGAGGAAGACCTGGTTGTGCGGGGCGGTCACGCTCGACCCGCAGAACGGCACCGCGCGCTGCACCATCTCGGGATGGGCCACCGCCCACTGGTAGGTCTGCCCGGCACCCATCGACCACCCGGTGACCAGCGGCAGCGTCGTGATCCCGAAGTGCTCGGTGACCAGGCGGTACTGGCACTGGACCTGGTCGGCGAAGGTGACCAGCGGGAACCGCGCGCGGTCGTAGGGCGCGGGGGCGTTCGACGGCGAGGTCGAGAGCCCGTTGCCGAGCATGTTCGGGACGATGACGAACCACTCGTCGGGGTTCAGGGCCTTGTCGGTCCCGATCAGCCACTCGTTGTCGGTATGCCAGCCCGAGTACCAGGTGGGGTAGAGGATGGCGTTGCTCTTCTCGGCGTCGAGCGTGCCGTAGGTCTGGTAGGCGAGCCGGGCGCCGCGCAGCGTCACGCCGCAGGCCAGGGTCACATCCCCGAGCTCGAAGTACTGCGCGTCGGTCGGAGGGGGCATCGCGGACCTCCAGGTGCGGGGCGGGTGGTCAGCACACCACGCCCTCTCCCCCGCACAGAAGCCGTGGACGCCGGACGCCTCGAGCGGCCAGAGTGTGACCATGACCGAGGCGACCGGGACGACGAGCGAGCAGGGAACCCGGTACGACTTCGGGGGCGACGAGTTCGTCTACGTCGAGATCTCCGCGGAGATGAGCCTGCCGGCGCACTTCGCCTCGCTCGCGATCACCCGTCGGCTGCGCGAGGAGGCGATCCCGGGCGTCGAGGAGATCTGCCCCTCCAACGCGTCGTACATGGTCCGCGTCGACCCCGATCGCGTGCACCCCCGCGACCTGGTCCGCGAGCTGCAGCGCATCGAGTCCGACGTCGGATCGGCTGCATCGTCGGACCCGGACTTCGTCGTCGACACCCGCATCGTCGACGTGCCGATCATGTTCGCCGACCCGTGGACCCACGAGGTCCTCATGCGGTTCCGCGACCGGCACCAGGACCCGTCGGGGACCGACCTCGACTACGGCGCCCGGATCAACGGGTACGACTCCGCGGAGGCCTTCATCGACGCCCTCGCCGGGTCGCCGTACCTGGTGACGATGATGGGGTTCGTCCCCGGGCTGCCGTGGTGCTTCCAGCTCGTGCCCCGCGAGCGCCAGGTCGAGGTACCGAAGTACGTGCGGCCCCGCACCGAGACCCCGGAGCGGGCCTTCGGCTTCGGCGGGGCCTTCGCGGTGATCTACCCGGTCAAGGGCGCGGGCGGTTACCAGCTCTTCGGGTCGGCCCCGGCCCCGATCTTCGACGGCGCCCAGGAGCAGCCCGACTTCGCCGAGAACGACTCCGTGGTCTTCTTCCGCCACGGCGACCTGATCAACTTCCGGCGCGTCGGCCGGGAGGAGTACGACGAGGTCCGCGGCGTCGTCGAGGCGAAGCAGTGGCGCTACCGGACGCGGCCGGTGCAGTTCTCCCCGAGCCGCTGGCTCGCCGACCCCGCCGCCACCAACGCCGCGCTGCTGGAGGTGCTGGACCGGTGAGCATCGTCGTCCGCGACCCCGGGCTGGAGACCACCGTGCAGGACACGGGCCGTCTCGGGCACTACGCCATCGGCTTCCCTCCCTCCGGCGCGCTGGACTCGTACGCGTACCACGTCGGGAACGCCCTGGTCGGCAACGCAGCAGGCGCCGCCGCCCTCGAAGCGGTCTACCTCGGGCCCACGCTGGAATTCACCGCCGACACCGTCGTCGCCGTCACCGGCGCCGACATCCCGGTGACCCTCGACGGCGAGGCCGTCCCGACGTGGGAGTCGCTGGCCGTGCGCGCCGGGCAGACGCTCGCCTTCGGGCAGCTCGCGGCGGGCGCGCGGCCGTACATCGCCGTGTCAGGCGGCATCGACGTCCCCACCTATTACGGCAGCCGGTCGACCTACACCCTCGTCGGGATCGGCGGCTTCGAGGGCCGGGCGCTCGCCGACGGCGACGAGCTCGCGCTCGGCCAGGACGCCGTCGACCCCCGGGCCGGCCGCCGCGTCGACGACGCCGACATCCCGGTGCACCCGACGACGGCCGAGCTGCGCCTGCTCGTCGGGCTGCACAGCTACCGGCTGACCCCCGATTCCCTCGAGCGGTTCACCGACACCGCGTGGAAGGTGACCCCCGACGCCAACCGCGTCGGCTACCGCTACCGCGGCGCCGAGCTCGAGTTCGTGCCCCGCGAGCAGCCCTTCGGGGCCGGGAGCGACCCGGCCAACGTCACCGACTGCGGCTACCCCGTCGGCTCGGTGCAGGTGCCCGGCGGCGTCGAGCCGATCGTCCTGCTCCAGGACGCGGTGACCGGCGGCGGGTACGCCACGCTCGGCACGGTGGTCAGCGTCGACCGCGACCGGCTCGCCCAGACCAAGACCGGCGACCACACCCGGTTCGTGCCCGTCGACCTCGACGAGGCGCTGCGCATCCGCCGCGACCGGGCGGCGCAGCTCGAGCGCGTCCGCAGCTCCCTCGCCTGAGCGACCAACCAGGAGGACTTCAGTGGCCAGTCACATGATCACCGCCCGCACCCCCGGGGTCTTCTACCGTCGGCCCACCCCGGACGCCGAGCCCTACGTCGCCGACGGCGCCACCGTCGCCGAGGGCGACACCGTCGGGCTCATCGAGGTGATGAAGACCTACCGCGAGGTGAAGGCCGACGTCGCGGGCACCGTCTCGACGTGGCTGGTGGAGAACGAGGACGAGGTGACGATCGGCCAGGACCTGCTGGAGCTGGAGACGTGAGCATCTCGACGGTCCTCGTCGCCAACCGCGGCGAGATCGCGCTGCGGATCGTGCGCGCGTGCCGGGAGCTCGGGCTGCGCTCGGTCGCCGTCTACTCCGACGCCGACGCCGGGGCGGCCCACGTCCGGCACGCCGACGACGCGGTGCACATCGGGAAGTCCTCGGCGACGAAGAGCTACCTGGATGCCGACGCCGTCCTGGACGCGGCCCGGTCGTCCGGCGCCGACGCGGTGCACCCGGGCTACGGGTTCCTCTCCGAGCGGGCCGCCTTCGCGCGGGCCGTCACCGACGCCGGCCTGGTGTGGGTCGGTCCCCCCGCCGACGTCATCGAGCGGATGGGCGACAAGGCCGCCGCGCGCGCCGTGGCGTCGCAGGCGGGGGTGCCGGTGGTGCCGGGCAGCGACGAGCTCGCCGACGTCGAGGACGCGGTCGCGGCCGCCGCCCGGATCGGCTACCCCGTGCTGGTCAAGGCCGCCGCCGGGGGCGGCGGCCGCGGCATCCGCCCGGCGTCGTCGGACGACGAGCTGCGCCGCGTGGTGGTGGAGGCGCAACGCGAGGCGGCGTCGGCGTTCGGGTCCGACGTGGTCTACCTCGAGCGGGCCCTGGCGCACCCGAAGCACATCGAGGTGCAGGTGCTCGCCGACACCCACGGCGGCGTCGTGCACTGCTTCGAGCGGGACTGCTCGATGCAGCGTCGTCGCCAGAAGGTCCTCGAGGAGGCGCCCGCGCCCGGCCTCGACGCGGACGTCCGCACCGCCATGTGCGAGGCGGCGGTCGCGCTGGCCCGCGAGACCGGCTACGTCGGCGCGGGCACGGTGGAGTTCCTGCTGGACGGGGACGGGGAGCACGCCGATAGGGGTGAGTTCTTCTTCATCGAGATGAACACCCGCATCCAGGTCGAGCACCCCGTCACCGAGCTCGTCACCGGCCTCGACCTCGTGGCCCTCCAACTGCGGGTCGCCGACGGCGAGGCTCTCCCGATGACCCAGGAGGAGATCGGGTGCCGCGGCGCGGCGCTCGAGTTCCGCGTGAACGCCGAGGACCCGGCCGACGACTTCCTGCCCTCACCGGGCGAGGTCACGGCGCTCGAGCTGCCCGGGGGGCCCGGGGTGCGCGTGGACACCGCGCTCGCGGCCGGGGACGTCATCCCGCCGTTCTACGACTCGATGGTCGCCAAGCTGTGCGTCTGGGCGCCCGACCGGGAGGCCGCCCTCGCCCGCGGGCGCCGCGCCCTCGCGGAGTACCGCGTCCAGGGCGTGCCGACGACGATCCCGCTGCACCGGCGCCTGCTCGACGACCCGACCGTGATCGCCGGCAGCTACGACATCGGCTTCCTCGAAGGCTTCGCCATGTGAACGGATGTGGTCGTCCGGACGACGAAAGACATTCACATCGGCGGACGGCGCTCCACCCCGAGCGCGTCGAACCGGCGCACGATCGCCTGGCAGACCTCGACGGCGTTGGGCCGGTCGCCGTGCAGGCAGATCGTGTCGACCTCGACGGACAGACGCTTCCCCGACGTCGACGTCACGTGCCCCTCCAGCAGGTCGACGGCCTGCTGCGCGACGGCGTCCGGGTCCTTCGCCAGCGGGTCGGGTTCGACGATGATGCGCGCGTCGTCGTCGTACTCCAGGTCGGCGAAGCCCTCGGCGACCACGTGCGCACCCAGCGACCGCGCCAGCTCCGCGGTGGGCCCGGCCAGCCAGAAGACCCGCAGCTCCGGGTCGAGGCGCATCACCGCCTCGGTGATCGCCGTCGTGATCGCGTCGTCGGTCAGCGCCATCCCGTAGAGCGCACCGTGCGGCTTCACGTGCACCACCTCGGTGCCCTCGGCCCGGGCGATCGCCTGGAGCGCGCCGACCTGGTAGAGCACGATCTGGGCCGCCTCGTCCGGGCGCAGCGCCATCCGCCGGCGCCCGAAGCCCACGAGGTCGGGCAGGCCCGGGTGGGCACCGATCGCCGTCCCGGTGCGGGCGGCCGTGCGCACCGACTCCCGCATGGTCACCGGGTCGCTGGCGTGGAAGCCGCAGGCGACGTTCACCGAGGTGACGTGCTCCATGAGGTCCGCGTCGTGGCCGAGCTTCCAGCGGCCCAGGCTCTCGCCGGCATCCGCGTTGAGATCGACGAGGGTCTGCACTCCGGGCCTCCCGAGAAGTCGAGGTGATGGCGCAGCCCATCGCACCAGACGCGGCCCCGATCCGTCCCCTCTGCCGGGGCCGAGGTTCGGCTCACGCTCTCGG
>JAVXWR010000633.1:0-7055 GCA_032230725.1 Actinomycetota bacterium | reverse complement strand
CCACCCTCGCCGTCCGGTACGGGCTGGAGGAGGGGCGGAACCTGCAGGGATTCCCCGGCTGCCCGCATCGCCGCCCGACCGCGATCACCGAGCAGGTGTGCTGGTGGGACGCCGGGTGCCCGCTCTCGACCACCGGACCGGCCTGCCTGGAGGACCTCCCCGTGGCGACGGTGGCCGCGGCCGTGCGGGCCGCCGGACTACCGGCGGCCCCCGCCGGGATCGGGTAGCAAGGAGACATGCGCTATCTGGAGCTGCCGACGGCGAAGCGTTGGTCGGCCATCGGGCTCGGCACGTGGCAGTTCGGGTCGGCCGAGTGGGGCTACGGCGGCGACTACGCGGCCGGCCCGGACTCCGAGGCCGCACGGATCGTGGCCCGTGCCCTCGAGCTCGGCATCACCCTCTTCGACACCGCCGAGGTCTACGGCTTCGGCCGCAGCGAGCGCATCCTGGGCGACGCCCTCGACGCGGCGGACGCGGACCCGACGACGACGGTGGTGGCGTCGAAGCTCCTCCCGGTGCTGCCGGTGGGCCCGATCGTCGAGCAGCGCGGCGTCGCCAGCTCGGGCCGGCTGCGCCGCACCCTGGACCTCTACCAGGTCCACCAGCCCAACCCGCTGGTCGGCGACCGCCGCACCATGCCGGGGATGCGCACGCTGCAGGCCGCGGGCGTCGTCGACGAGGTCGGCGTCTCGAACTACTCGCTCGACCGCTGGCAGGACGCCGAGTCCGCGCTGGGGTCGCGGGTGATCTCCAACCAGGTCCAGTACAGCCTCGTCGCGCGCGACCCCGAGCGGGAGCTGCTCCCCTACGCCGCCGAGGCGGGCCGCGCCGTGATCGCCTACAGCCCGCTCGCGCAGGGCCTGCTCTCGGGCAAGTTCGACGCCGAGCACCGGCCCGCCAACCGGATCCGCCAGCTCAACCCGCTCTTCCTGCCCGAGTCCCTGCGCCGCGCGCAGCCGCTGATCTCGACGCTGCGCGAGGTCGCCGACGCCCACGACGCGACGCCCTCCCAGGTCGCGCTGGCCTGGACGATCCACCGCCCCGAGGTCGTCGCGATCCCCGGCGCCTCGAGCGTGGCGCAGCTGGAGAGCAACTGCGCGGCCGCGGACATCGTGCTCGCGCCCGACGAGTGGACCGCGCTCAACGAGGCCTCCGACCGCTTCACCCCGGTGAAGGGCCTGTCCGCGGCCGTCGGGGTCGCGCGGGCGCTCTCGCCGCTGGGCTGACGCCTCGTGCACGCACGAGGCGCTAGCCCAACGCCGGCTCCACCAGCGCCCGCAACGCGTCGCAGCCGGTCTCCACGCCCCGGCGCAGCCGGTCCGGGTCGGTCTCGAGCGGGTTGATGGTGTTCGCGCCCTCGGGCGGGCGGACCTCGAGCAGGTGCGGGGGATCGTCGCCCCCTTCGTCCCCCGCGATCGCGCTCGCCTTCGCCAGCCACTCGTCGTCGGCGCGCCGGGTCTCCAGACGACGCCCGAGCACGTGCACCAGTCCGGGCACACGGGACTCGCCGAGGCGGGCCACCAGCGCCTTCTCCAGGCGGGTGGCGTCGATCGCCTCCTGGTCGGCGCGTCGGGTGCGCAGCATGAGCACGTGCGTGGCGCCCTGGTCCAGCGCGGTGTGGAAGGGCAGGGGTTCGGCGACGGCGGCGTCGACCAGCCGCCGGCCGCCGATCTCGATCGGGAGCCCGGCCAGCACCGGGACGTTGGCCGAGGCCTGCAGGGCGCGCTTGAGGGACTCGTCGTCGGTGATCGTGTCGTGCAGGTCGACCGCCTCGCCGGTGTCGACGTCGGTCGCGACCGGGTGCAGCGGTACCTCGGCGTCGACGATGTCGGACCACCGCACCGGGATGACCTTCTCCCCGACGGTGTGGATGAGGTACTCGACGTCCACGACCGGGCCCCCGCGCAGCCCGCGCGTCGGTTTCGTCACCCGCTGCATCAGACCGGGCTCCCACCAGCCCGCGCAGCACTTCTCCGTCTGGCCTCCGACGAGCCAGCTCCCCGCCAGCGCGCCGGCCGAGGCCCCGTAGACGGCGTCGAAGCAGCGCGCCAGGCCGAGCCGCTCGAGGCCGAGCACCATCCCCGACGAGTACGTGGCCCGGCTGCCGCCTCCCTCGATCGCGAGGACGAGGCGGTGCCCGTCGGTGCGGTCGCTCGGACCGGAGCCCTCCGCCCGTCGGGCGGCGAGCACCTCGAGGACGCGATGGAGCCGGGGCACGAGGGCATCCTGTCGGGCATCCGGAGCCACGGCGACACGGAGGCCGCAGTCGGGCACGGCCGCCGTCGCCGTGAACAGCGCACGCGTGCACGCACGGGTGCCGGCGGTGCGACCCGCGTCACGGCGGCGGGCGGGCGCCGTTCCGCGCGAGGGGCACGTGATGCACGTCCGGGCGGCCCTGGAGCTGCCCGGTGTGCCCCTGATCATCGGCCGGGTCGGCGCCGCCCCGGCTCAGCGCGCCCGACGCTCCAGGACCACGCGGTCGATCTCCTGGCCGGTGTCGGTGATCGTGCGCAGCGTCAACGTCGTCGGCGCTCCGGGGCCGGGCGGGGGCGCGACGTCGACGGTGACGTAGGCGTAGTCGAGATAGCGCGCCTGCGACCAGTCGACGGCGTCGGGGATCTTCGACTTCGCCCCCGTGGCCTGGAAGCTCACGACGTTCACGCCGCTGTCCGGACCGGTGTTGCCCCGGTAGCGGTCGGTCTCGGTCGGCTGCCAGCCGTAGCGCGGGCGTCCGCCCGACCCGACGCACACGTACGTCGTGCCGTCGGTCTCCGGGCGCACCGTGGCCCCGTCGGGGGCCTGCACCGTGGAGCGGCCCCGGCGGATCGGGTTGGACCGCTCGTACTGGTGGTTGTGGCCCTGCAGGGCGAGGTCGACGGAGAACTCGTCGAACAGGGGCGCGACCGCCGCGCGCACCCCGGCGTCGGACCCGTGCGTGGACGACGTCGCGAACGCGCAGTGGTGGAAGAACGCCACGACGAAGTCGACGCCCGGGTCGGCGCGCATCCGCGTCAGCGTCTCGCGCAGCCACGCCGCCTGCGAGCCACCGGAGTAGCCGGCGTTGGTGGGGATCTCCAGGGAGAGGTCGTTGGCGTCGACGCTGACGATCCCGACGTTGCCGTAGCGCATCGAGTACACGCTGGGGCAGGCGCTGGGCCCGGTCCGCGGCAGGTCGAGCCGCGCCGCGTGGCCGCCGTAGCCGTGGCTCGCGCCCCGGCCCCGGTTGTCGTCGTAGAGCGCCTCCATGTCGTGGTTACCCGTCGCGAACATCCACGGCGTGGACGCGGCGCTGCGCTCGATCAGCCCGAAGTAGGTCGTCCACACCGTCGGGTCGAAGCTGTCGAACCCCGTCGGTGAGGTCGAGGTACCGGTGCTCTTCACCGGCTGGCCGTTGCCGGAGGGGTCGGCGTAGCAGATGTCACCCGCGAGCAGGTGGAACGCCGGGCGGGTGGCGGCGATCCGGTCGACCAGGGACGTCGAGGGCGTCATGGTCCGGCGGGTGTCGTCGGGCTTGTAGTACTGGTCGGTGAACCCGGACAGGCCGCCCGGCGGCGCCATGTCCACGCCCTGGTCGGCGAACGCGGTGAAGCTCCACGGCGCGGTCGCGGTGCGCGGCGCGGTCCGGAAGGTCGCGGTCGCGGTGGTCGTCCCGTCCGGCAGCCGGAAGCGGTAGTCGTAGGCCTGGCCCGGCGCCAGCCCGCTCGCGAGCGCGTGCACGAAGTACTGGTCGCCGGCGCGGATCGAGCCGTCGGCCTGGGGGACCTGGGAGACGAGGTGGCGGACCTCGACGGGGATTCGGTCGCCGAACTGCCCGTTCTGGCCGAGGTCGACCACCATCGCGCCGGCCGGCGGGGGCGCGGTCAGCTCACCGGCCATCGCCATGGAGCTCGTCGGGTCGTCGCCGAACGACAGGTGGCGCCCGACCACCGCCACCGGGGCCTGCGAGGCCTGGGCGCACGCGGCGAGCGTCCACGGCGACGAGGCGAGTCCGAGGGCGGCGACGACCCCGGACCCCTGCTTCAGCGCGGAGCGCCGGCTCATTGGATGGCGGCGCAGGAAGCCCGAGATCCAGTCGTGCTGCTCGGCGACGGTCATGTGCTCGGCGAGGTCGGCGGGCACGCCGACGTCGGGGGCCTCGCCACGGGGGGTGCGCGTCACGGACGGGAGCGTCACCCGGGCGTGATCGGTCCGCGACCGGGCGTCGGCGAACACGCGGTGAACTCCTCGCGCCCGTGCGGTGTGTGGGAGCGCGCCATGATGGACCCATGACCCCGGTCACCCGCCTGCTGCGTCGGGCCGTCGGCATGCCCGCGCCGCGCACGCCCCGTGTCCGCGTCGTCCGGGACGTGGCGGTGCCGATGCCCGACGGGGTGGTGCTGCGCCACGACCGCTACGTCCCTGCGGGCGTCTCGTGCGGGCCGGTCGTGCTGGTACGCAGCCCCTACGGCCGGGCCGGCTGGATCGGCGCGGTCTTCGGGCGGCTCGTGGCCGAGCAGGGCCGCCAGGTGGTCGTCCAGTCGGTGCGTGGCACGCGTGACTCGCAGGGCGAGCTGTCCCCGTTCGACGAGGCCGACGACGGGGTCGCGACGGTGCGCTGGCTGACCGCGCAGCCCTGGTGCGACGGGCGGGTGGCCACCCTCGGCCCGAGCTACCTCGGCATCACCCAGTGGGCGCTGGCCCCGGACGCGGGGGACGCCCTCAAGGCCATGGGCGTCATGGTCACCGCCTCCCAGTTCCGCGACCAGACCTACCCGGGCGGCACCTTCTCCCTCGACAACGGGCTGTCCTGGGCGGCGATGATGCGCACCCCGCAGCTGCACCGGCGGCTCGCCGAGGCCGTGCGCCGCCGCGTCCAGGCGGGGTTCGCGACGGTGCCGTTGTCCGGCGCGGACACCGTCGCCGCGGGGGAGTCCATCGACTTCTTCCAGGACTGGCTGCGCGAACAGGCCCCGGACTCCGCGTACTGGGGCAAGCGCTCCTACGCCGGTCGGGTCGCCGAGGTGGGGCGCCGCGGGGTCGCGGTGAGCATGACCGGCGGCTGGCAGGACATCTTCCTGCCCTGGCAGCTCGAGGACCACGCCGCGCTGCGCGCCGCGGGCGCCCGGCCGGTGCTGCGGATCGGGCCCTGGGTGCACACCTCGCCGGCCGGGACGGCCGCGGGGCTGCGCGACGCGCTGGCGCTGTTCGACCGCACGCTCGACGGCGTCACGGGCCCGGCCGACCCCCTCCCGGTCCACCTCGAGCTCTCCGGGGACGGGGGCGAGCGTCGCCTGCCGGACTGGCCTCCCGCCCACGTCGTCGAGCGCTCGTTCTACCTGCGCACCGACCACGGCCTCGACGACGAGGTCCCCACGGTGCCGGGCCGCGGCGGGGCGTACTGGGCGGGCACCCGGATCCCCTACGACCCCGAGGATCCGACGCCCGCCGTCGGGGGCCCCATCCTCTCCGGGCGGTCGGGCCCGAGGGACCAGACCGAGCTCGAGGCCCGCGAGGACGTCGTCGTGTTCACCGGGCCGGTCCTGCGCCACGACCTCGTCGCGCTCGGCCCGGTGCGCGCGACCGTCCACGTCCGCGCCGACGTCGAGCACCTCGACGTCTTCGTCCGGGTGTGCGACGTCGACGAGGCCGGCCGCTCGGTCAACGTGACCGACGGGATCCGTCGCATCACCCCGACCGACCCCGGCCCCGCGGCCGACGGCAGCGTCCCCGTCGGGATCGACCTCTGGCCGGTCGGGCACCGCTTCGCCGCCGGGCACCGCATGCGGGTGCAGGTCTCCGGGGGCGCCCACCCCCGCTTCGCCCGCCACCCCGGCACCGGGGCCGCGCTGGGCGAGGCCGACGTCCTCGTCCCGCGCGAGAGGGAGATCCTCCACGACGCGGCCCACCCGTCCCACGTGATCCTCCCGGTGGAGCCCTGACGACGGTCCTCGTACACCACTGACCGACAATCGCGTCACGCGGGAGGACGGCGGCGACCCACCCGTCGCGAGTAGACTCGACGCTGCCGCCGACGTGCTCGGCGGGACGCTCCCGGGCCCCTCCCCCCGGGCGTCCGGAGCGTCGAGCGGACCGGTCGTCCCCCCGGCCGGTCCGCTCCCCCGGCGGCTCCCGCTCTGGGCTCGGTGTTCCCCGGCTGTCCTGATCAGGGCGGACCGGCGCGGCGACTGCTCGAGGGAGTTGCGCACGCGGCCGTTCGGCTGACAATCTCGCGGAACTCGAGTCCTCCGGTTGAGCCCCCAGCCGAGTCGACACTGCTCGCGACGACCGCCCCGGTCTCCCCGGCGCGGTGGCGGGGGACGACTCATGACGCATACGGCCACGGGCCCTGCCCGGACCCTCCCTGGCCCGGCCGGGTCCGTCCGCCCCGCACCCGTCGCCGACGAACCCGCCGGCGAGGACTTCGCCTCCCTCGTCCCGGTGTTCGTCGAGCACGCCGCGTGCCACGCGGACGACCCGCGACGGGCCGAGCTGCGCGACCGCCTCGTCGTCTCCTACCTGCCCGTGGCCCGGAACATCGCCCGACGCTTCGCGCGGCGCGGCGAGCCGACCGAGGACCTCGAGCAGGTCGCGACCGTCGGGCTGATGCACGCGGTCGACCGGTTCGACCCCGGACGGGAGCGCGACTTCCTCTCCTACGCGGTCCCGACGATCATGGGGGAGGTCCGGCGGTACTTCCGGGACTCCGCGTGGTCGGTGCGGACCCCGCGCAGCGTGAAGGACCGCTACCTCGCCGTCGGCACCGCCACGTCCGCCCTGTCGCAACGGCTGGGGCGGGCTCCGACGGTTCCGGAGATCGCGACCCACCTGGGGCTCACGCGCGAGGAGGTGGCCGAGGCGGTCGCGGCCCACGGCTCGTACCACCCGGCCTCGCTCGACGAGACCCTTGGCGAGGGTGAGGACTCCTCGCTGGCGAACATCCTGGGCTCGGTCGACCCGGAGTTCGACCGGGTCGAGGTGCGGTCGCTCGTCCACTCGCTGGTGGCGAGCCTGCCGCCGCGGGAGCGGACGATGCTGGCCCTGCGGTTCGTGCACGAGCAGACCCAGGCCGAGATCGC
>JAVXWR010000606.1:0-9142 GCA_032230725.1 Actinomycetota bacterium | reverse complement strand
AGCCGCCGAAAGTGCTCACGAGCCTTCGGCACCTAGTGCAGCGTGAGTGATGTTGCTTGACGGCCTGGTGAAGTGATGAGATCTTGGGGGTGTGGCGTTCACTGGAGCGGTGGAGGTGCCCCCGCGCGATCGCGAGGTGCTGGAGTCGTGGCTGCGCTCGCCCTCGGTGCGGGCCGGTCACGCTCAGCGCGCCCGGATCGTGCTGCTGGCCGCTGACAAGGTCGGCACCAACGAGATCGCGCGCCGTGTCGGGTGCTCGAAGCCGACGGTGATCTCGTGGAAGCAGCGCTACCGCGACGAGGGTGTCGGCGGACTCGACGATCGGGCCAAGTCGGGCCGCCCGCGCGAGATCGACGAGTCCGAGATCGTGGCCCGAACCCTGGAGACCCCGCCCGGGCATCTCGGGGTCACTCACTGGTCGAGCCGGCTGCTGGCCGGTGAGCTGGGGATCAGCAACTTCTCGGTGGCCAAGGTCTGGCGCCGGTGGGGGCTCCAGCCCTGGCGGGCCGAGACGTTCAAGTTCTCCACTGACCCCGAGCTCGAAGCCAAGATCCGCGACATCGTCGGGCTCTACATGACCCCACCGGACAAGGCCGTGGTGGTCTGCGTGGACGAGAAGTCGCAGGTCCAGGCACTCGAGCGAAGCGCGCCGATCCTGCCGATCCGCCCCGGGCTCCCGGAGAAGGCCTCCCATGACTACATCCGCCACGGCACCACCACGCTGTTCGCCGCACTGGAAATCGCCACCGGCAAGGTCATCGACGCCTGCTTCGACCGACACCGCCATCAGGAGTTCCTCAAGTTCCTCAAGCAGGTCGCCAAGGCCTACCCAAGGGTCAAACTGCACGCCGTCGTCGACAACTACGCCACCCACAAGCACCCCGCAGTGAGGGCCTGGCTGGCGCGCAACCCGCGGATCACCCTGCACTTCACCCCGACCTCGGGGTCCTGGCTCAACCTCGTCGAGGTCTTCTTCTCGATCATCAGCCGCCAAGCGATCCGCCGAGGCAGCTACCGCAGTGTCGACGACCTCACCGAAGCCATCCAGACCTACATCGAGGGCTGGAACCAACGCTGCCAGCCCTTCGTCTGGACCAAACCCGCCGACGAACTCGTCAACCGCGCTACCGGCGGTCAACGTTCCTCAATCACGCGCCACTAGGTGATCGAACCGCGCACCAAGTGAGGAGGTCCCCGTATTAACTACAATCGAGATTGCCTTGGGTTATGGTGGGCCCTCACGCAGAGGTCGCGGCGTGTTCCGGGTCGTGGCTGGAGAAGGTGAATCCTTTGGCGATGAGCCAGATCGGGAGGATCAGCTCGAAGAGCCCACCGGGGACCAGGGCGACGAGCCCGACGCCCTGGTTCACATCAACCAGGTTGAACAGGTCCAGGACACATCCCAGCAACAGCGTCGGGTAGCTGATGAGGCCCAGGATTGCAAGCGGGCGCGGGATCAGCCGTGAGCGGTAGAACAAGACGGCCATGCACATTCCGGCTGCGGTGGTGACCAGGTAGATCAAGAGAATGGACATGCTGTGTTGTGCGTGCAGCAGCGCGCCGAGACTCGTCGAGGTGGAGGCATCGACGGCGCCCTCGCGAAGCCCTGCTCCGAGCTCGATCGCCAGTAGCGGCACCGCGAGATAGAACAGGCTCGCGGCGAGTTCGGCGACCCTGAAACCGACGTGGGCGAGGGCCAGCGACTCGCCGTGAGGCTTCAGGAGAGGGAACAAGAGAACAGCGATCCCCACGACCCCGAACTGCCCGGCCAGCAAGAGCGCGCCGGTGGCCAGGGTGCTGGTGTCCGCCCACGCGCCGGTGAGGAAGTCCGGCCGATCCATGACCCCGGTGATCAGCGCGTTGGCGACGCTGAACGCGGCGGTGGCGGTGAGAAAGAGCAGTCCGACGAGGACTGCGGTCTTGCGGGTGGACGCCGTGGTCGGTCCACGAGGCTGCGGGATCGGTGGGTTCATCGTTGCGGCGGGCGGTCTGTCGACGATCGACATCGGTTCTCCTAATTGTATGTGCGCGATGCGTGTGGTCGCGGACGGGCGTGGGCCGCTCGTCATCACGTTCTTGTCGTCGCGTTTCGTGTCGCCTTCTCCGCGTCGAGGAGACAGTGTTCGTGTGCGCCGGCCGGGGGCCGGGTCTTGTCGATGACTTGGCGCTGCTCACACGGTGACGACGACCTTGCCTCGGGCGTTGCCTCCGGCCATGTGGGCGATCGCTGCGGGGGTCTCGCTCAGCGGGTAGGTCCGGTCGATGGCCGGTGTGACCGCGCCGCACTCGATAAGGTCGGCGAGCACGCGCAGGTCCGCGGCGTTCTCCGAGCACAGGACCGAGCGCAGCTGTTGGGCGAGGAACGGGGACAGCGCGAGCGCCTGGAGCTGGCGGCCGATACCGAGCCAGCGCCCGCCGCCCTCGCCGCCGACCATCACCAGCGTCCCCCGGGCACCCAAGCCACGCCGCAGCTGGGCCAGCGACCGGTTGCCGCCGATGTCGAGGATGACGTCGTAGCGCTGCGCGCCGCCAGTGATGCCGCTGCCGGTGATGTCGGTGCGGGTGTAGTCCAGGACGTGGTCGGCGCCCAGGGCTTGGACCAGGTCGACCTTGCTGGTGCTGCACACCCCGGTGACCTCGGCGCCGAAGACCTTCGCGATCTGGACGGCGAAGGTCCCGACGCCGCCGGACGCCCCGATGACCAGCTGCCCCGGCTCGACATGCCCACGGTCGCGGACGGCCTGCAGCGCGGTGAGCGCCGAGACGGTCGTGGCCGCCGCCTGCTCGACGGTCAGCGCTGCCGGTCGGGGCGCGAGCTTGTTCTGGCTGGCTCGGGCGTACTCGGCGAAGCAGCCTTCCCCGACGCCGAACACCTCATCGCCGCACGCGAACCTGGTGACGTTGGCGCCGACGGCCTCGACGCGCCCGGCGACCTCGCGGCCCCGGACCCGCGTGGCGGGTGCACGAACCCCGTAACCGGCCAAGCGCATCGCGAAGGGCAGCCCGGTCATGATGTGCTAGACGCCCCGGTCCACCCCGGCGGCGTGGACGCGCAGAAGCACCTCGTCGTCCCCGATCACGGGCCGATCGGTCACGGCGACGCGCAGGACGTCGTCGGCTGCGCCGTAACGATCCTGGACGACCGCGGTCATCGTCGTCACGAGGCGCGCCGCGGTCGCGGCGTGGCCGCACTCCACCGACCGCGACGTTCGACCGCGTAGTAGATGGTCATGCGGGACTGCCCACGGCCCGACGCCGGGTGTTCCCGGTGAGGATCGGGGAGTCGGGCTTGAAGCCCTTAACGGTCAGCCAGACACCGAGCGACAGCTCCCAGGCGAAGATCGGAATGGTGGCGATCCCCGACCACACCGACACCTGGTCGTAGGCACCGAACACCGTCGCGGTCGCGGAAGCCAACAGCAGCGGGGCGCCGATGAGCCCGACGAGGGGAATGACACGGGGCACCAACCCGGACCGGTACATCAGCGTGCCCAGCAACAGGGCGTTCACGCTCGCCATGACGCTGGGACCGAGCAGGAACGTCCACACGTGGACCGCGACGAGAGCCTTGCCGGTCGTGACCAGCGCGGCCGCATCGGCCCCGCCGGCTCCGGCCAGGTCTTGGCGCAAGGTCACCACCGTCAACAGGCTCACGACGCCGAGAACGATGATGGCGGCTTCCAGGACGCGAGAGGCGACGAAACCGATCGCGAGGGACTCGTTCTGCCGTTTGACCACCGGGAACAGCGTGATCGCACTCCCGATACCGGCCAGAGCCGTGATCACCTCGAGGACAGCGCCCCACTGCACGACAGTGTCCGCGCCCGCGCCGACGATGTAGCCCGCATCGTTGAGGACGGGGCCGTAGAGGATCAGGGCCGGGATCGACGCGACGAAGGTGACCAGGTAGAAGACACCCGCGACGAGCGCGGTCGTCCTTCGCGTATCCACCGCAGGTTGTGGTGGTTCGAGCGCACCCATCCGATCATCCGACCGGGGGTCGCCGAGGTGTACGCCCCCCAGCGCAGCCGCAATGGCCGGGTCAGGCGGGGACGGGTCAACGACCAGGATCGGCAGCGGCGTGATTGCGTGCGGGTCCGGCGCCACGGCCGACCGTCCTGTCCCCGGTCGAAGGCGGCCGGCGAGAACTGCGCCGAGGACGACGCCGACCACGGGTGGCGGCGCTCGAGGTGCTCTCGGTAGCGCGACCATACGCCGACCTCACTCGACAAGATGACCATACGCGGGTCTCGGCCACCGGACATCGGCCGGACCGCAAGCGCTCGCCACCTGGGTAATTGAGGCTACGTCGCGCCCCCCACCCCACAAGACGATCATCAGCCGCGTGAATACCGGCTGCTGAGGGCGGCTCAAGCCTCGGGCGACCGGTAGTGGGAGGACGTCGACGACCACGCCGTCCCCCCGGGGGGGCACGGTCGACCTCATATCGTGAACCACGATCTCGTCCAGCGAGAAGCTCGCGAGAGGACCTGAGCCCGGCGCCTACACGGCGGTCGATCATCCTCACCGAACTCGAATTCCGAAGACGGCTAGGCCGGACCCGAAAGGACTGTGCGATGGCGGGAGACTCAGGTCCGACTCTTGCCGACTGGTTGCAGGGCCGCCCGGTCCGGCCCGTCAGGCGGCTTGAAGACGTAAGAAGTTGTCACCGAGGGCTTCTGATCCGTAGTTACATGCCTACCGCGTGCATGCCAGGTTTGCTGAGCATCAGTGGGCACCACAGGTGATCCACTGGGCACCAGAGGCGATAGCGGGAAGCAGTTCGTGGACCGAGATCAACTGAAGATCGCCGCAATTAGCCCCGCTCGAGAGCTCGCCCCGACCACGGTCGCCCTCGACATGCGAGGGCCGCTGGCAAACTCTCTCTACGAAGTTGATCATGGCGCTCCCGCATCACTCCGCCGGCGGGCGTCGGCGCCTCAGGAGGGCAGCCGCATCGGCTGACCATGACTTTCGTCATAGTGAGGTGGTAGCGAGGGATGCGGTAGACCTTCGCTTATGACAGCTGTCATGGCGCGGGGCACGTCGCGCGCCACCGGGCCGGGCGTGCGCGTCGAGCCCGCGACGCTCGTGACCGTGCGGGCGGTGGTGTCTTCGTCGTGGGGGAGGTCATTGGTCCGGCGGTTCTGGTGCGCGTGGGACATCTCCGGCCCGGACGCGCTGGGGCGGTACGGACGCTTCTTGATGCCGGCCGAGCCTGGGCGTCCCGCATGGGTTCGTGCAGTGGGGCGAGAGTGCGGTGGGCCTGCTGAATCTGGTGGTGATGGCCCCGAGCACGCGGCCGAGGCCGGGTTCGAGTTCGTGGTGGACATCCCGAGTTGAGGAGGACAGCGATGACGGTGGCGGCGCGGGTGGCCCGGTTCCGTGAGCGGTACGGACTCGACGTGCCGATCGTCCAGGCGCCGATGGCGGGTGCCTGCCCGCCGGAACTCGCGATTGCGGTCGCCGAGGCGGGGGGCATGGGTGCGGCCGGGTTCGTCCTCGATCAGCCGGCCGCGATCCGGGACTGGGTCCGGCAGTTTCGGGAGGGCTCGTCGCGGGCGTTCCAGATGAACCTGTGGATCCCCGATCCGCCCCCGCGCGACGACGGCGGCGAGGACGAGGCGCGCCGATTCCTCGAGCAGTTCGGCGCCCCGGGCGAGCCCGGCGGTACCCCGCCGGCGTTCGACGAGCAATGCGAGGAACTCCTGGCGGCCGCACCGACGGCCATCTCCTCGATCATGGGCGTGTTCGAGCCGGCGATGGTCGAACGCATTCACGCCGCCGGCATCGCCTGGTTCGCCTGCGCGACGACCCTGCAGGAGGCGCTCGTCGCCGAGCGCGCCGGCGCCGACGCGGTAATCGCACAGGGCATCGAGGCGGGCGGACACCGGGGAACCTTTGACCCAGACGCGGCCGAGCGGACGGCCGTCGGGCTGCTAGCGCTGGTCCCGCAGCTGGCCGACGCGCTGACGGTCCCAGTGGTAGCCGCAGGCGGGATCGCGGACGGCCGCACGATGGCCGCCGCGCTGGTCCTCGGAGCCAGCGCGGTACAGGTGGGCACGGCGTACCTCCGCTCACCCGAGGCCGGCACCCAGCGGGACTGGGCCGCGGGGCTCGCCGCAGCGGCACCGGAGTCCTCGGTACTCACGCGGGCCTACTCAGGGCGGCCGGGCCGGGCCCTACCGACCCCCTTCGTCCAGGCGTGGTCGACGCACAACACGCCGCCGGCGCAGTACCCCGTCCAGCGCCGACTCGTGGCCCAGTGGCGCCGCGGACGGACGAACGCGGCCCGCTCCGAGCCCGGCGTCGACGCAGTGAACCATTGGGCGGGGCAGTCCGCCGGCCTCGCTCGGCCCGAGACCGCGACACGCATCACGGAGCAGCTGTGGGAGGACGCCCGCGAGCTGTTGCCGGGATGAGCCGCGCCTCGTCAGCGAGCATGGACACGACGACCTCGCAGCGCGTGAACACCGCGCAGGGACCGGCCGCGACCTGGGCGCCGAGCTCGCGCTGGGCAAGGCACCGTGTCACGGAGCGGTCCCACGCCCTCAGCCGCCGGCCTGCGCGGAGCAGGGTCCGGGCCATCGGCTCACATCTATCCCGGGCCGAGAACCCGAGCTCGCTCTGTGAGTCCCAGCCCGTCGGCGTGACGGCAGGCACCCGCAGCGAAGTGCGTGACGTCGTGGACGGGTTCGAACAGTGCCCACATCCGGCGGGCGCGGGAATCGTTCACGACGTCCTCCCAGGACCGTGTGTGCGTCGAGCTCTCACCACGGCCGCGGTGGCCGTTGGTCGGGCGCGACCGCGCGGACGCTGAACACCGCGCGCACGACGGCGACCACGGTGTCGGCGACGGTGAACTGCCCGTAGCCGAAGGCGAGGTGCCGCCCCAGCCGCCCCGGCCCGGGCTCCCCCTCGAGCCACTCGCCCGGTCCGATCCCGGCCAGCAGGTCAATAGAGAGCTGCGCCGTGGTCAGCACGACCGGCTCGTCGCTGCCGTATGTCAGCGCGTAGCCGAGCATGGTGTCCGCGATCGGGCTCAGCACCCCGCCGTGCACAGCGCCCCGATTGTTGAGGTGACGCTCGCCGGTCCGCAGTCCGAACCGCGGGCCCTCGGGATGCACCCACAGCGGCCCGACCAGGTCGAGGAACCGGCTGGAGCGCGCGAGCGGCTTCCATCCCGGCGGCGCCGACCCATCGGTCGCGTCGGGAATGTCCCGCGGTATCGGTGGGCTCACCGTGGGCGCCGAGGCCCCAATATGACATCCGTCATGGGCGAGGTGTCTAACATGACCATCGTCATGAGGGCAATGAACTCCCGCCAACGCACTGTCCGCAGCGCGGCCCTGCTCTTCCGCGAACGCGGCGTCGACGGAACCGGCCTGCGCGAGGTCGTCGAGCACGCCGAGGCCCCGCGGGGCTCGCTGCAACACCACTTCCCCGGGGGGAAGGAGCAGCTGGTCGTCGAGGCCGTCGCGTGGACCGCCGAGAAGGCCGCCGGCCCCCTGCGCGCGACCCTCGAGACGACCCCGCCGCCCCCGGCCCGACAGGTCGTCGCCGAGCTGTTCACCCGATTCCGGCGACTACTGACCAGCACCGACTACCGGGCCGGGTGCCCCATCGCCGCTGCGGTCGTGGACGGCGGCGCAGATCGCGACACCGTCGCCGTGGCCACCCGCCAGGCCTTCCAGCACTGGGCCGCGCCGCTCGAGCTCGCCCTGCAGCGGGGTGGCCTCTCCGAGCTGCGCGCACCCCGCGTGGCGCTACTCATCATCAGCTCAATCGAAGGCGCTCTGATCATGTCGCGAGCCCGCCACGACATGGACGCCCTCGACGCCGTGGCCGCAGAGATCGACCTCCTCCTCACCGACGGGCCTGAGCCGCAGCGGACCGTCTCTCAGGTCTAATGGAGGCCCTCACCATGGGACTGAGGTTGGCCCCTCGTCCCCGAACACCCACGGCGTCGATGACCCTTGGTCCCCGTTCGGCACCCAAGCCCGTGATGCATCGACATTGCGTACGGCCTGCACCACGGCCGCCGATTCCACCTCGAGTTCGAGCTCGCGGCCTTGAGAAGGCTCAGATCTCTGCGGTCAGCGACCGGTGGGCCCCGTTGGACTCGAAACCACAACCAGCGGATTAAAAGGATTCCGGTACCTGGCGACCACATCCTCTACTAGAACTACGTCAACAGCCGCTGTCACTCCAACCGCACCACAGCGCAACGGTCAGCGTCCTTTCGCACCACACGACCCGCACCACGGGGCCCCGCCGACCCACTCGGCCCCACGAGCCTGCAGCTCACGTCCTGCGCGTCGCGGTAGCGCAGACGGGAACAGGCTCGCGAACGGCGCCCTGAGCTTGACCCCATGGGCCAGCCGCCAACGACGTGGACTCGGTGATCTTGATTGGGGCTGGTCTGGCGGGCATCGAGGTGCCCGGTGCCAGGGGTCAAGCTCAGATGGCCTTCTTCTCCATAGTTCGGACTGTTCGGACGACCGAGTCACCGACCTGGTTTGTTGTTGCCTGCAACTTCCGGCTCGGCTCAACCAACCCTTTCATGCGGACCCCTTCGGTCGTGAGAGCGTGCAGCAGGAGTCCGCGTGAGAGCGTGCAGCAGGAGTCCGCAGACCACGACGCGCGATCCATCAGCGGCCGGGCTCGTGGAGACCAAAGATGAGGTAGGGGTCGCTCGGGTCCCAGCTGTTGTCGACCTGCGAGCGACGGCCGATCTCGCGGCATCGCTCGAGGAGTCGGTGCCCGAGGTCGAGCTGGGCCGTCTCCCAGGTCTTGAGAGCGGCTGGGACGTCGCCGTGGGCATCGTCGAGCGCGTCGGCGAGGGCCCATGCGTCGGCAGCGGCCTTCGCCGTGCCGGCCGCCGCGTGGGGGCGAACCGCGAACGCCGCGTCACCGAGGATGACTATCTGCCCAGCGGTCATCGCCGGGACGTCGATGTCGTACACGGCCTGTACGAACGGCTCGCGCGCACCATTCACGACCTCCGCAATCGGTGGTGCGAGCTCCCGGGTCGCGGTGGCGCGGAACTCCTCGATCGCCTCGTCACTCAACATCCCGGGCGGCACAGACACCTTCCGCGGTTGCCCGTCCCGGCCGGCGAGCAGCCGGTCGAACAGCACTC
>JAVXWR010000585.1:0-3204 GCA_032230725.1 Actinomycetota bacterium | reverse complement strand
CCGTAGAGCCCGAGCGCGACGATCCCCAGGGCGGCCAGCCACCAGGCGCGGTGCTCCCGGACGGCCTGCCAGATCAGCCAGGCGCCGCCGATCTCGAGGATCGCCGCCGCCACGAACAGCCCGATCGACCGGAGCGTCACGGGGACACGTCGATCCGCTGGTGGGTCTCCGCGTACACGACTCCGGACCGTAGCCCGGACGTGGCCGATCAGCCCTCGATGACCCGCGGCCCGTCCCCGGCGGTCGGCTTGCCCCCGGGCAGGAGCAGGGCGAGCGGGACGCCGATCGCGGTGAGGATCGCGGTGACGATGAGCAGGTCGTTGAGCGCGGTGATGAACACCTGGCTCTGCACCTGCTCGAAGAGCTGGTACTGCTGGAGCATCGCCGCGGTTCCGCCGGAGCCCCCGGACCCGGCCGCCGATGCGGCCGACGACGCCCCGGACGCTGCCGAGCCCGACGACGCCGAACCGGGGGTGGGCATCAGAGCGGTGCGGTCGGCGAGACCCTGGGCCCGCTGAAGCGTGACCAGGGCGGTCATCGCGGCGAGGCCGATGGCCGACGAGGTGCGCTGCACCACGGTGTTGAACGCGCTCCCGTTGGAGGTGCGGTCGGCGGGCAGCGAGGCCATGCCGCCGGTCATGATCGGCATCATCGCCAGCCCGATGCCCGCGGCGCGAACGGCGAGGATGAGCTCGAGGTGCCCGTGCGGGGTGTCCGTGGTCAGCGTCGCCATGTCCCACGTGGTGTAGGCGACGACCGCGAGTCCGATCGCCGCCGGCCACTTCGCGCCGAAGCGGTCGTAGATCTGTCCGGCCGCCGGCATGATCACGGCCATCACGAGGGCCTGCGGCAGCAGCAGGAGCCCGGTGTCGAACGCCCCCATGCCCTGGAACTGCTGCAGGTAGAGCGGGATGTAGAACAGCACCCCGAACAGCCCGACGGACACGATCGCGATGAGGATCAGCGAGTTGCTGAACGCCCAGGTGCCGAAGACGCGGACGTCGAGCAGTGGTTGGTCGACCTCGAGCTCGATGATCACGAAGAGCGCCAGGGAGAGCACACCGAGCGTGAGCAGGATGAGCGTCGGGTAGGAGGTCCAGCCCCATGTCGGCGCCTCGGAGAGCGCCAGGAGCAGGGAGAACGCGCCGACCGCGATGGCGAGGAAGCCGGGGAGGTCGAACCGCATGCCCGGCTCCGGCCGGAAGCGCGGGAGCAGGAAGACGGCGCCGATGACGCCGAGCACGGCGACCGGCACGTTGATGAAGAAGATCAGCCGCCAGTCCACGTACTCGACGAGGTAGCCGCCGAAGGTCGGGCCGATGGCCGGGGCGAAGACGATCCCCAGGCCGTAGATGCCCATCGCGGCGCCGATGCTCTTCCGCGGCACGATCCGGTAGAGCATCGAGAGCGCGACGACCGGGATCACGCCGCCCGGGATCGCCTGCAGGATGCGGAAGACGATCATGCTGTTGACGTCCCACGCGAGGCCGCAGAACGCCGAGAAGATCGCGAACCCGATCATCGCGACGGTGTAGGTGCGGCTGAGCCCGAGCCGGGCCCCCACCCACGCGCTCGCCGGGACGATCACGCCCTCGGCCAGCGAGTAGGACGTCGAGACCCACTGGATCTGGTCGGTGGTGGCGCCGAAGTCGTTCTGCATCGTCGAGATGGCGACGTTGACGATGCTGATGTCGAGCACCGACATGAACATGCCGACGACGAGCACCAGCAGCGGCACGAGCCAGTTCGACCGGGGCCCGGGCTGGGCCGGCGCCGCCGGGAGGGCAGGCCTCGCGGGAGCGGGCGCCGTGGGCTTCGCGGGAACGGGGGCCTGCTCCGGGCGCCGCGGGGGCGCGGGCGGCGCCTCGACGGTGTGCCCGTTCTGCGGCCTGACCTCCTCGCGGGTGTCCGGGACCGTCGAGCCGGGGTGTCCGTCGTCGAGCGCGGTCGGGGCGGCCCCGAACTCGGTCTCGGTCGACATGCTCGGGGTCTCCTCCTCGCCGACGGCGTCCCCCGGGGTGCCCGGGAGCAGCGGCGTCACGCATCAGCCCGAAGGCGTCACGTCACCCGATCGAAACGGTAGGAGGAGGTGGGCGGACCCGCCCGTCGATGTGGGAGAGGTCTCCCAGAAGCTTCGGGGGTCCGCTCCGGGGTCAGTCGCCCGGCTTGCGGATCTCGACGGTCACGTTCATCCCGGGGATGAGGTCGAGGCCCTGCATGTCGTCGATCCCGATCCGCACCGGGATCACCTGGGTCACCTTCTGGAAGTTGCCCCCGGAGTTGGACTGCGGGAACGGCGAGAACACCGCCGCCGCGCCACCCTGGATCTCCTGGACGGTGCCGTGGAAGGTCCGCCCCGGGTACGCGTCGACGGTGAAGTCGACGGGCCGGTTGACCTCGACGCCGTCGATGTCGGTCTCGTCGACCCGCGCGGTCACGTAGACGTTGTTCGGGTCGTAGGCGATCGCGAGCTGGGCGCCGGCGGTCACGTAGGCGCCCTCGGTGGTGTCGGAGTTCGCGACGGTACCCGCGGCGGGCGCCCGGATCGGCAGCTGCGGCTGCACGTACGCGCCCTGCACCTGGACCCGGCCCACGAGCTGGTCACGCGCCAGCACGGAGCCGGTGCTGCCGCGCCAGCCGATGAGGGTCCCGGCCGCCGGCGCGACGATCGGGATCTGGGTGCCGTCGACCTGGGCGTTGTCGGTCGAGACGTACTTGCTCGAGTTGACGAAGTAGTTGACCGCGAACGCGGCCGCCGCGAGCAGCGTGAGGACGACGATGATCGTCAGGCCGATCTTCGTCGACCGCTTGAGGCCGCGGCGCTTCGTCCCGCCCTCGACCGCGGTGCCCTCGGCGGGCGTCGCGTCGTCGACCGAGGTCGCCGTGGTCCCCTCGGTGTTCTCCGGGGCGCTCACGCCGAGCCGCCCAGGAGCACCTGCTGGCCCTCGGCGAGCCCACCCGTGATCTCGGTGCGGTCGGCCCCGACGAGGCCCGTCGTCACCGGGGTCGGAGTCTGTCTGCCGTCAGGGGTCACGACGGTGACCGTGGCCCTGTCTCCCTGCCGGTGCAAGGCGGCGTTGGGCACGCTGATCTTCCCCTCGGACGTCGCCGTGGTCACCGAGGCCCGCGCCGACTGCCCGTCGTGGACGCGCGGGTCGCCGTTCGGCAGGGCGATCGTCACGTAGTACTCGACGCTGCCGCCGA
>JAVXWR010000575.1:0-6726 GCA_032230725.1 Actinomycetota bacterium | reverse complement strand
CTGCGCTCGACGCACTCGATGATGACCTCGATCAGGTGTTCGCCGGCGGGACGTCACACGTCCGGGTGATCGCCGCCCTCGCGCCCCACGTCGATCTGCTCCCCGCGGCCCCGTTCCACGACCTCGTCGCCGCGAACCGCGCCGACCAGACCGTCACCCACTACGCGACACGCGACGCGCTGATCGACTACTGCCGGCTCTCCGCTGTGCCGATCGGGCGGCTCGTCCTCGCGGCGTTCGAGGTGGAACCGACCGCGACGATGCTCGCGGAGTCCGACCGCGTCTGCACCGCCCTGCAACTGCTCGAGCACCTCCAGGACGTCGCCGAGGACCGCGCGCGCGGTCGCGTCTACCTGCCGGCGGAGGCCCGCGACGCGGCCGGGGTCACCGAGGACGACCTCGACGCGCCCGCCGCCCCGGCCGCGCTGCGCCGCCTCGTCCGGGACGAGTGCGCCGCGGCCCGGGAGCTGCTCGCGTCGGGCACGCCGTTGCTGCGACGGCTGCGCGGGTCGGCCCGACTCGCCGTCACCGGCTACGTCGCCGGCGGGGCCGCGGCCGCGGATGCCGTGGACCGCACCGGCGGCGACGTGCTCGGACGGAGCGCCCGCACGCGCCGCCGGGACGTCGTGCTCCACGCGGCCCGGCTCGCGCTGCGGCACCGCCGGCACCCGACCCCCGCCACCACCGCGCCGATCACCACCCCCGCGCCCCGAGGGGGTCCCCGCCCGTGACGACCCTCGTGACCGGCACCCGCACGGCGCGGGCCTACTCGACCTGCGAGGCGATCACCCGCACCCAGGCGCGCAACTTCCACTACGGCATCCGGCTCCTGCCCCCGGACCGTCGCGCCGCCCTGTGCGCGGTGTACGCGCTCGCCCGCCGCATCGACGACATCGGCGACGAGGACGGGGAGACCGCCGCGAAGCAGGCCGCGCTCGCCGACCTGCGCGCCCGGATCGCGACCCTGCACGACGCCGACCCGGGCGAGGATCCGGTGCTGGTCGCCGGCGCCGACGCGACACGCCGCTTTCCGGTCCCGCTCGGCGCGTTCGACGAGCTCGTCGACGGCGTCGAGGCCGACGTCGCCGCCGACGACGCCCACGCGCGGAGCGGCTCCCCGTCCGCGCCCTACCGGACCTTCGAGGACATGCTCCGCTACTGCCGCTGCGTCGCGGGGTCGGTCGGGCGGCTCTGCCTCGGGGTGTTCGGCACCCGACCCGGCGTGGACCCCGCGGACCGGGCGCCGGGGCTCGCGGACGCGCTCGGGCTCGCCCTGCAGCAGACGAACATCCTGCGCGACGTCCGCGAAGACCTCGTGAACGGCCGCATCTACCTGCCCGGCGACGAGCTCGACGCGGCCGGGGTGACGCTGCGGCTGGGCTCGGACGGCGCCCTCGAGGACCCCGACGGTGCCCTCGCCGACCTCCTGCGCGACGCGGCCGTGCGCGCCCGCGGGTGGTACGACGAGGGCCTGCAGCTCGTCGACCTGCTCGACCGCCGCAGCGCGGCCTGCACGACGGCGATGGCCGGCATCTACCGGCGCCTGCTCGACGACATCGCCGCGGACCCCCGTGCCGTCTACGACCGGCGGCTGTCGTTGTCGGCGTCGACGAAGGCGCTGGTCGCGGTGCGCGCCCTCATCGGCCGCCGATGAGCAGCGTCGCCGTCCTCGGCGGTGGGCTCGCCGGGCTGGCCGCCGCGCTGCGCGCCGCCGACGCCGGGCAGGAGGTCACGCTGGTCGAGCGACGGGCCCGGCTCGGCGGGCTGGCCGGCTCCTTCCGTCGCGGGGAGGCGCACGTCGACACCGGTCAGCACGTCTTCCTGCGCTGCTGCGGCGCCTACCGGGGGCTGCTCGAGCGGCTCGGCGCCGCGGGGTCCACCACGCTCCAGGAGCGCCTCGACGTCACGGTCCTGCGCCCGGGTGCCCCGCCCGCGCGGCTGCGGCGCGACCGCACCCCCGCCGTCCTGACCCGTCTCCCCGGCGTCCGCCACGTCCCGGCGCCCCACCTCGCCCGGGCACTGCTGCGCTACGACGCGGTCCCGTGGCGCCAACGGCTCGCGCTCCCCCGCGCCGCCGTCGCCCTGCGCCGGCTCGACCCCGCCGACCCCGCCGTCGACGCACAGAGCTTCGGGGACTGGCTGCGCCGCCACGGGCAGGGTCCGGCCGCGGTGCGTGCGCTGTGGGACCTCATCGGCACCCCGACCCTCAACGCGACCGCCGACGACGCCTCCCTCGCGCTCGCCGCGACCGTCTTCCGGATCGGGCTGCTCGGCGACGCCGGCGCCGGGGACATCGGCTGGTCGGCGGTGCCCCTGGGCGACCTGCACGACCGGGCCGCCCGGCGCGCGCTCGACGCCGTGGGGGTGCGGGTGGCGCTCTCGACCAGGGTGCGCGACGTGGCCCGCTCCGGCGAGGGCTGGCGGGTGACCGTCGCCGGGCGCGACGGCGTCCACGACGCGCTCGACGTCGACGCGGTGGTGTTCGCCCTGCCTCCGGAGGTCGCCGCGGCCGTGCTGCCCGACCCGGTCGGCCCGTCCGTCGGCACCGCGGCCACCGCACTCGGCGCGAGCCCGATCGTCGACGTCCACCTGGTCTTCGACCGCCCCGTGCTGCCCGTCCCGTTCGCCGCCGGACTGGGCACGGAGGTGCAGTGGGTGTTCGACCGTTCGGGTGCACACGGCGCTCTGCCGTCAGGAGCGCAGTACGTCGTCGTATCTCTCTCGGCGGCCGACGCCTATCTCCCCCTCGGAGCCGAGGCGCTCGTCGACCGCTTCGTGACCGAGCTGGGCCGGCTCCTGCCCGCGGTGGCGGGGGCCCGGCTCCTCGACGGCTTCGTCACCCGGGAACCCCGGGCGACCTTCCGGCCGGCCCCGGGCACCGCCGCCCACCGCCCGGCCGCCAGGACCACGCTCCCGGCGCTCGCGCTGGCCGGCGCGTGGACCGACACCGGATGGCCCGCGACGATGGAGGGTGCCGTGCGCAGTGGAGAGACCGCGGCCGCGGTGGTGACCGGGGCCGACGACCGGGCGCGGGTCGCCGCGTGACCGCGGTGGCCACCGGGGGCGCCCCCGACCTCACCGGGACGACGTCCGCCGACCCGGCGACGGTGGACGTGGCCGCGGTGCTGCGCCGCTGTCGCGACCTGGTCGACCCCGCGCTGCGCGCCGCGGTGGCGCGCCTGGACCCGACCAGCGCCGCGCAGAGCGCGTACCACCTGGGCTGGGCCGACCGGGAGGGCCGCGCGGCGCACGGTGGCGGCAAGGCGCTGCGCCCGGCGCTGACGCTGCTCGCGGCCCGGGCGTGCGGCGCCGAGGACGCCGTCGCCGTGCCCGGCGGGGTGGCGGTGGAGCTGGTGCACAACTTCTCGCTGGTGCACGACGACCTCATCGACGGCGACACCGAGCGCCGTCACCGACCCACGGTGTGGTCGATCTGGGGTGCCGCGTCCGCGATCCTCTCGGGCGACGCGATGCTCGCCCTCGCCCAGGAGGTGCTGCTCGAGGTCCCCGCACCCCAGGCCGCACTGGTGCTCACCCGGACGGTGCGCGAGCTGGTCGGCGGGCAGGTCGCCGACGTGGCCTTCGCCGATCGCGACGACGTGGGCGTCGACGAGTGCCTGGCGATGGCGCACGGCAAGACCGGCACGTTGCTCGGGGCGAGCACCGAGCTCGGCGCGGTCCTCGCGGGTGCGCCCACCGGGGCGCGGGCCGCGCTGCGCACCTTCGGCGCCGAGCTCGGCCTCGCGTTCCAGCTCGTCGACGATCTGCTCGGCATCTGGGGGGACCCCGCCGTCACCGGCAAGCCCGTCCTCGCCGACCTGCGCGAGCGCAAGAAGTCGCTGCCCGTCACGTGGGCGGTCGTGCACGGCGGCGACGCCGGACGCGACCTCGCAGCCTGGCTCGCGCGCCCCGCCGATGCCGACGACGAGCTCACCCTGCGCCGCGGAGCCGCCCTCGTCGAGGCGGGTGGTGGGCGCGCCTGGGCGGGCGAGGAGGGCCGCCGCCGGCTCGCCGCCGCGGAAGCCGCCCTGGCCAGGCTGGCCGACCACCTGCCCACCACCGGTCCCACGACGACGCGGGCCCGGGCCGAGCTCGTCGCGCTCGGGCGCCACCTCGCCGACCGGGAGGCCTGAGTTGACCCTGTCCGTCCCCGCCACCACCACGACGAGCGCCCCCACCGCAGCGGACGCCCTCGCGGCCGGGGTCGAGCACCTCCGTTCCCGCCAGGACGCGGCCGGCTGGTGGAAGGGCGACCTCGACACCAACGTGACGATGGACGCCGAGGACCTCCTCCTGCGCCACGTCCTGGAGATCAGCGACCCGGAGCGGACCGCCGGCGCCGCCCGCTGGATCCGCTCGCAGCAGCGCGCCGACGGCACCTGGGCGACGTTCGCCGGCGGTCCCGGCGACCTGTCGACGACCGTCGAGGCGTGGGTCGCGCTGCGGCTGGGAGGCGACGACCCGGCGGCGCCGCACATGCGCGCGGCCGCGGCCTTCGTCCGGGAGCAGGGCGGGGTGGAGCACACGCGGGTGTTCACCCGGGTCTGGCTCGCGCTCGTCGGGCTCTGGTCCTGGGACGACCTGCCCGCGATGCCGCCCGAGCTGATCCACCTGCCGCGGTGGTTCCCGCTCAACGTGTCGGACTGGGCGTGCTGGGCGCGCCAGACCGTCGTCCCGCTCACGGTGGTCTCGACGCTGCGGCCGGTGCATCCGGTGGACTTCGACATCGAGGAGCTGCACGTCCGGGGCCCGGCTCCGCGCCGCGACCCGGTCTGGACGTGGGCGGGGTTCTTCGCGCGCCTCGACGTCGGGCTGCACGCGTACGCCCGCGCCGCACGGCACGGCCCGTTGGGGCTCATCCGGCGGGGTGCGATGCGCAAGGCCGGCGAGTGGATCCTCGCCCGGCAGGAGGCCGACGGCGGGTGGGGCGGCATCCAGCCGCCGTGGGTGTACTCGGTGATGGCGCTGGTCCTGCTGGGCTATCCCCGCGACCACCCCTCCGTCGTCGCCGCCATCTCCGGTCTCGACGGGTTCACGCTGGTGACCGAGTCGCCGGAGGGCCCGGTGATCTGCCTCGAGGCCTGCCAGTCCCCGGTGTGGGACACCTGCCTCGCGGTCAACGCCCTGCACGACGCCGCCGTCCCCGCCGACGACCCCGCCGTCGTCGCGGGCACGCAGTGGCTGCTCGACGAGCAGGTCACCGCCACCGGCGACTGGGCGGTGCAGCGCCCGAAGCTGCCCTCCGGCGGCTGGGCCTTCGAGTTCGCCAACGACGTCTACCCCGACACCGACGACACCGCCGAGGTCGTCCTCGCCCTGCGCCGTTCCGACCACCCGAAGCTCTCCGACGCCGAACGGGCGCGGCTGCGCGCCGCCGTCGACCGCGGCCTGGACTGGGCGGCCGGGATGGTCTCCGCCGACGGCGGGTGGGGCGCCTTCGACGCCGACAACACCAGCCGGCTGGTCACCAAGCTCCCGTTCTGCGACTTCGGCGAGGTCATCGACCCGCCGTCGGCGGATGTCACCGCCCACGTCGTGGAGGCCCTGGCCGCCGAGGGGCGCGCCGGGTCCGAGGTCTGCCGGCGCGGGGTGGCCTGGCTGCTGGACCACCAGGAGGCCGACGGGTCGTGGTTCGGGCGCTGGGGCGCGAACCACCTCTACGGCACCGGCGGCGTCGTCCCGGCGCTCGTGGCGGCCGGGGTGGACCCGGCGTCGACGCCGATCCGCCGGGCCGTGCGCTGGCTGCACGACCACCAGAACGACGACGGCGGATGGGGCGAGGACCTGCGCTCCTACGTCGACCCGGCGTGGATCGGGCGCGGCACCTCCACCCCGTCGCAGACCGCGTGGGCCCTGCTCGCGCTCATCGCCGCGGGCGACCGCTCCGAGGCCGCCGAGCGAGGGGTGCAGTGGCTGGTCGAGACGCAGCGGGCCGACGGCGGCTGGGACGAGGAGCAGTTCACCGGCACCGGGTTCCCGGGCGACTTCTACATCGCCTACCACCTCTACCGGGTCGTCTTCCCGATCTCGGCGCTGGGCCGGTGGGTGCACGGGTGGGCACCGTGACCGGGGCCGTCGTCGCCACCCCGCTGGCGATCGAGCACCGGGCCCTCGGCGGCCCGGGTGACGTCCGGGTCCCGACGGCGGAGGTGGTCACCACCGGGGCGGGCCCGCGGCGCTCCCGCGAGGCGGCCGCCACCCTGGGGGCGCGGCCACGGCTCGTCGCGGGGGTCGCCGGGGCGCTGGGCCGCGGGATCACGCCCGGCGACCTAGTCGTCGCCGACGAGGTCCGCGGGCCGGAGGGGCGCTCGGTGCGGCTCCCGAGCGCGCCGCTGCTCGCCGCGGCACTGCGCGCGGCCGGGCTGACGGTGCACGTCGGGCCGGTGGTCTCCGCCGAGCACGTGGTGACCGGCGCGGAGCGGGCTGCGCTGGGCCGGCCCTCGGCCGCATATCAGGAAAGGTCCATCCTGACGTCAGGTGTCAGCGAAGGACCGTCGCTGACATCTCGGCCAGCCCTGGCCGTCGACACCGAGTCGGCGTGGTTGGTGTCGGGCGAGGTCCCCTCGGCGGTGGTCCGCGCGGTCGTCGACACCCCGGAGCACCCGCTGGTGCGCCCGGGCACCCTCACCCGCGGGATCGCCGCCCTGCGGGCGCTGCGCCGCGCCGCGCCCATGATCGCCGCCTGGTGCGCGGCGCTCGGCGAGCGCGAGGTGCTCCTCGCCGAGC
>JAVXWR010000573.1:0-4126 GCA_032230725.1 Actinomycetota bacterium | reverse complement strand
CGCGATAGGCGACGTAGCCGGAGTAGCGCGACCGGGCGGCGGGAAAGAGCGTCTCGCGGGTCAGCGAGTTGATGCCGTCGGCGGCAACGAGCAGGTCGCACCGGTCGTGGGTCCCGTCAGCGAAGGTGACTTCAACACTGTCATCGAGCTGCTGGAAGGAGGTCATCTCACGCCCGAGGTGGTAGCGCTCGGCGTCGAACAGGCGCAGCAGCTCCCGATAAATCGCGTTCCACGAGGAGAAGCGGTACGGGTGCTCGGCCTGGTAGCGGCGCGACCCGTCGGGCCACAGGTAGCGAATCCATCCCGTGCGGGAGCAGAACGTGTCCGGGTCTACGGTTGTACGTTCGCGGAAGTAGCGGATGGTCGCGTCGAGAACGGCGATACCGGCCCCGCGGGCGTCGAGTTCAGATCGTGACCGCTCATAGACGCGGACGTCACAGCCCAGATCGCGCAGCAGGAGGCCCGCCGTCAGGCCCCCGATGGAGCCGCCGACGACGGCCACCCGTGGCATCGAGCCCATCGTTCAGGGACGCCCGAACGTGACGATCTTGTCGACCGATAACTCGAAGAGGATGCGGCTCTCGCCGACCGAATCGTCGCGCAGCCCGTACGCGGAGTCCTGGCCCGTGTACTTCCGCCAGATGCGGTCGACCTGATCCGTGACGCGCTTGCCTTCGCGTGGGTCGTCCTCAGCGATCTCGCGGCTGACCGTGGTCTTGATCGAGACCCAGTGGTAGGTGTTCTGCGGGTTCATCAGGAGGAACGTCGCGTGCGGGGTCGCGCGCAGCCACTCCACCTTCTTGCGGTGGTGGGCAAGGTTGAGCAGCACGAGCTCGCCGTCGTAGTCGAACCACACCGGCGTCAGATTCGGCAGGCCGTCCCGCCCTACCACCGCCACCGTCGCCGTGACCGGCTCGTCGAGAAGCTGCTTGTACATCGGGTCGAGATCGGCCAGCGATGGGATCGCCCCGCGGTCGCCGACGGTGAACTGCCCGGGCTGCGTCCCTTCGGCGACGTCTCGAATGTTGGCAACGGCGATGCTCACGGTCGGGCCTCCCGGCGGCGGTGCTGGTGGATGATCCCGGGGCGAGCGTAGGTTTCCGTGATCCAGGGCACAACGCCGTCGACCCCGGACGCGAACGGAGCGCCACCACAGCGATGCCTCGCCCATCCCGTCATCAACTGCCTTCGCGTTGACGGTGAGCCTGCGTGCGCTCGCAACCGCCCTCGCCCGCGCCTGGCGCGACACCGGGACGTCGGTGCTGTTCGGAGTCCCCGGCGGGGGAGCGAACCTCGACGTCGTCGGAGCGGCCGCGGAGGAGGGCATCCGCTTCGTCCTGGCCCACGACGAGACCGCCGCCGGAATCATGGCCTCCACCTACGGGCTGCTCACCGGCACGGCGGGGGCGGCGGTGGTCACCCGTGGCCCCGGAGCCACCGCCGCCGCCACCGGCCTCGCCCAAGCCACGCTCGACCGGTCGCCGCTCGTGCTCGTCAGCGACACCGTGCCGGAGCGGTCCGCTCCCCGGGTCGCGCACCAGCGCCTCGACGAGCAGGCCATGACGCGACCGATCGCGAAGTGGTCAGGGACGCTGGGGACGGAGAACCCGGCAGGCGTCGCCGCCGCTGCGATCGATCTCGCCCGTCGCGGACCGGCCGGCGGGGTGCACCTGGTCATCGACCCGACCGCCCCGGGCAGCCCGCCGCCACCGTCGACCGCCGACTCGGCCCTCGACGAGGGGGCGGCAGGTCGAGCTGCGGCGATGATGTCCCTGGCCGAGCGCCCCGTCGTCCTCGTCGGTCTCGCCGCCGCGGACCATCCCGGCCTGGCTGACGCCCTGCTCGCGACCGCTCTGCCCGTCCTGTGCACCTACCAGGCCAAGGGCGCCGTGCCGGATGCCCGTTCCGCGGGCCTGTTCACTGGTGGGGTGCTGGAGCGCCCGCTGCTCGACCGAGCCGATCTCGTCCTCGCGGTGGGCGTGGACCCCGTCGAGCTGATCCCAGCTCGGTGGCCACACGATGTGCCGGTGTTGATGCTGCATCCCGAGCCGGTCGACGGCAGCTGGTTCGGCGACCCGGAGATCATCGTGGGCCCCCTCGCGACCACCCTAACCACCGTCCTCGGCGGCGTGACCAACCGCTGGGAGCCGGGCACCGCTGAGACCGCCCGCCGCGAGGCACTCGACACGCTCGAGACCGGCGGGGGCGAGTTCGGGCCCCACGACGTTGTGCGCGAGGTCGCCCGGGCCGCCGGCCCTTCGACCACGCTGACGGTCGACGCCGGCGCGCACATGTTGGTGGCGATGCCGTTGTGGGAGGCAACGGCCCCGCGCCGGGTGCTGATCTCCAACGGCCTGGCAACCATGGGGTTCTCGCTGCCCGCCGCGGTGGGCGCGGCGCTCGCCCGCCACGGCTCCCCGGTGGTGTGCTTCGTCGGAGATGGCGGCCTGGGGATGACCCTGGCCGAGATCGAGACGGTCGTCCGGCTCGATCTCGACGTCACCGTCGTGGTCTTTAACGACGCCGCGCTCAGCCTCATCGAGATCAAGCAGACTGTTGGGCAGGGCGACGCGAACGCGGTGCGTTACGGTGCGACCGACTTCGCGGCCATCGCCTCCGGCATGGGGATGCGTGCCACGGTCGTGGAGGGCCGGCAGGCGCTCCGGGCCGAGCTCGACCAGGTCCGGACGGGTCCCCGCCTGATCGACGCCCGCATCAGCCCGGCCAGCTATGCGCACGTCCTCGCCGCCACCCGCGGGTGACCCCGCCGAATCGCTAACGCGGCGGGTCGTCGTGGTGGTGGGAACGGTGGCGGGCGAGCACGTCAAGCCCGAAGTCGTGGCCGGGGTCCCGCCACACCGAATGCGCATGGTTGACGTCGCGCTGGGTGTTGTCCCATTCGGCGAGCAGCCGCGGGCCCTGCAATCGGTAGTAGTGCGGCTGCCCCCGTTCCGCGCCGCCCGCCCACGCGAAGTGGACGTCGTCGAGGACGGTCTCGTCGAACCGCGCGCGCTCGGACGCGACTAGCTCATCGGGTGCGCGCCCCACGTAGGTGTCCAGCAGCGCGCGCAGCACGTCCCGCGACCCGTTGGTCATCTCCCGGGCAGCGAGCCCCTTCGGCGCGGCGGTCAGGGCGACGGTGGCGTCGTCCACGGCGGTGGTGTGCAGCATGGCGCGGCCCTGGTGGTGCATCGACCAGAGCCGGTCCTCGATCGCGGTGTCGGAGAAGTGGCCGCGCCACAGGTCGGGCAGCGGGATGAGGGCCGCCCCCTCGGGGATGTGGACCCGGTTCCCGGCGACGATATCGACGGGCGGCACCTCGGAGACGACGGCCCGTGCGCGATGGTCGGGGTCGAGGGAATGCAACAGCTCGCGAGCCAGATCCTCGACGCCCCCGAGTAGCCGCAGCTCGCGGCCCCCCAACAGCGGGGACACGGCAGGATCGGAGCCCAGGAAGCACGGGGTGCTGGCCACCACCGCGCCGTCGACGAGCAGATGGTGGACCGACACGTGATGTCCGCCGAACCGCCACGCCCACGGCCCGTCACCGGTGGGGTTACCGAAGACCCGCACGTAGTACATCCCCGGGTCGCGACCGCGGTCACGGGCAAACCCGATCTGCCAGCCCTCGAGACGGTCGAGGACGTTCTCCAAACCCATGATCGACGACGCTGTCACGTACGCGGCATGGGACAGCCCTGTGGCCAACAGTCGCATCGCGGCGCGCTGCTGGGCGGGTGCCATCTGATGCATCGTCAGGCCGCCGTGATCGGTGGGGGTGTAGAACCATTGGAGCCGCTCGGCCTCGTTGCAGCCGGGAGCCCAATCCCACACCCCGACCGCGCGCTGCTCCTCGTCGAGACCGTCGCGCCACGCCGCCGCCGCCTCACTCATCGCCGAGCCGACGCTGAGGCGCTCCGCACCCGCCGGGCCACCGCCGTCGGCGCGAGGGGACGTCGCTGTCATCTCGCCTCCGAAAGGTGAGAGGGTCCGTTGGCGGCAGGTTAGTTACCCCTTGCCCGCGAACGCAGCGCATCGGCCCGCCTGCGAGCACCCGTCGCGAAGCCCGAGCTCGGGGTCGGGCCCCGCAGGTGTGGACCAGCAAGCAGGGGGCGATGAGGGCTCA
>JAVXWR010000133.1:0-12236 GCA_032230725.1 Actinomycetota bacterium | reverse complement strand
TCGGCCAGCTCGGCGTAGCTCAGCTGCTCGGTGCCGGCGATCAGTGCCGTCCGGATGCCGTGGTGGCGCAGCCCCGAGACGAACGCCGGAGCCGGCCGGGTCGGGGCGGCGGTCGTCATCGCGTCGTCGTCCCGCTCCGGTCGGCCGGGACGCCGTCGACCGCAGCACCCTCGACCGCGGCACCGTCGGCCGCGGCGACATCGGCCTCGCCGTCCCGCGGCCGGTCGACCTTCGAGATCGCGAAGTAGGCGACCACCGCGACGATCACGGCGGTCAGGACGATGCTGACCCGGTCCATGCCCAGCGCCAGGCCGCCGCGCCCGCCCGGACCGCCGAAGTAGTCGGCGAAGGACGCCCCGAACGGGCGGGTCAGGATGTAGGAGGTCCAGAACGCCGCGATCGCGTTCATCCCGAACCAGCGGTAGGCGATCGCGGGCAGCAGGAACAGGACCCCGAAGATGATGCCCGAGGGCAGGTAGCCCAGGTGCAGGGTCGACGCCGTCCAGTCCCCGGCCGCCGTGCCGAGCGCGAAGGTCAGCAGCACTGCCGCCCAGTAGAAGGCCTCCCGACGCCGGGTGGTGATCGAGTGGATCGACAGCGTGCCCTCGACGCGGTACCAGAGCGCGAACACCACGGCCACCAGCACCAGCAGCACCGAGGTCGACACGGTGTACGGGACGCCGAAGTCGTTGTGGACCAGGTCGGCCACCGTGGTGCCGAAGACGCTGACCATGACGACCGCGAACCAGTAGGCCCACGCGTTGTAGGAACGCCGGGCGAACTGGATGATCATCGAGGCCACGAACAGCACCCCGGTGATCGCGACGGCGATGGTCTGCTGGAAGGCGATGTCCAGGGCATCCCAGGTGGTCTCGCCCATGCCGGTCGTGAGCAGCTTCGCCACCCAGAACATCACGGTGATCTCGGGGACCTTGCTGAGCAGCGTCGAAACCCGCGCTCGTGACGGCGTGGTGGCGCTCCGGGACATGTGGGCCTTTCCTCGGACTCGTCCGCCGGCCGGCCGGTCGACCGGGCCGTGGACCACGATGATCGCTGCGGGTGAATCCCCGTTCCGGGGCAGGTCGGAACTCGGTAAGAGGTACAGACGCCGACGGCGTACCTCGTCGGAGAGCAGTGCTGCGGATTCACGCTTTCGGGGCGACTCCCGGGTCGGCCTCGACAACGGCGCGTGGCGCATCTACACCCGAGCCCGCGTACGTGACGTCCGCCGGGCTCCGGCCCGGTCGAGGAAGGAGCTGCACGTGACCGCCGTCGAGGACGCGCCCGCGACCGTCGTCGGGCCGCCGCGCATCGCGGACCGGCTCTATCACGACATGCTCGCGCCGGCCGAGATCGTCGATGTGCGCTCCCGCGTCCGTGACATCGCCTCGCGAGTGGTCGCGCCGGTCGCCGCGCGGATCGCGAACCAGGACGAGCGCACGGACGGATTCCCCGACGACGTGTTCGACGCCCTGGCGCGTGAGGGCCTCTACCGGGTGCCGTTCGAGGCCGACGTCGGCGGCGAGGGCCTGGCGCACCGGGCGACCGCCACGGCCGTCGCGGTCGAGGAGCTCGCGTACTACTCCAACAGCGTCGCCGCGATCTTCGACGTGCACTGCATCCTGGCCGGGAACGCCGTCAACCAGGGAACGCCCGAGCAGCGCGAGCGGTGGCTCAGGGCGCTGATCAACGGGGAGACGGTCGGCGCGTTCGCCACCTCGGAGCCCGCCGCGTCGTCGGACCTCTCGCCCGAGGCGGTGTCGACCCGCGCCGCACGGGACGGCGACGGCTGGGTGCTGAATGGCCGGAAGCGGTGGATCACCAACTCCGTCGCCGCCGGGTTCGTCGTCGTGCTCGCGGGCACGGGCAGTCGGCTGTCGACGTTCATCGTGCCGACGGACTCGCCCGGGCTCACGGTCGGCACCGCGGACCGCAAGATGGGCAACCGGGGTCAGATCACCGCGGACGTCGTGCTCGACCAGGTCCGGGTCGGACCCGAGGCGTTGCTCGGCACCGAGGGCGGCGGACTCAAGATCGCGCTGCAGACGCTGACCTACGGCCGGATCGGGATCGCCGCCGCCGGGGTGGGCATGGCGCAGGCCGCGTTCGACCACACCGCCGAGCACCTCAGGAACCGGCACGCGTTCGGTGGGCCGCTGGCCGGGAAGCAGCACTGGCAGTTCCTGATGGCCGAGCGCGCCACCCAGATCGAGATGGCCCGGGACCTCTACCTGAAGGCCGCGCTGCGGCTGGACTCCGGAATCCCGTTCCCGGAGCCCGAGGCGGCCATGGCCAAGCACGTCGGGACGACACTGGCCGCGGACATGGCGCGCGACGCGGTGCAGGCCTTCGGTGGCTTCGGGTTCACGGCCGAGCGCGGCGCCGACGGCGAACCCGGGCCGGTCGAGGCCTTCTACCGGGACGCCAAGATCGGCGAGATCTACGAAGGCGCCAACGAGGTGCAGAAGTGGGTGATCGCCCGCAGCATCTTCGGGCGCGACATCACCGGCTGAGCCGTCCCCGCCGCCGCCGGCCACGAGATCCGTGGTCGGCGGCGTGCGGCCACGAGATCGACGGTCAGACGGGGGCGGGCGTCGCGGTCCGCATGGCGGTGATGTCGGCGGTGGTCAGCGCCGTGCCGCCGATGCCCCAGGAACCGCTGGCCACCTCTTCGATGGTCACCCAGGTGACCCCCCGCATGGACTCGCCCTCGACGCCGACCATCGCGTCGGTCACGGCGCGCACCATCTCCTTCTTCTCCTCGGGTCCGAAGACCCCTTCGATGACCTTCACCTGGACGTAGGGCATGGCTACTCCTCTTGGTCCCCGGCACTCGCCGGATACCGAGACATTGACGCTGCCGCCTTGCGATTCGCCTGCAATCGGTCGGTGGAACGTCGGTCGGCGACGCCTCGAACGGCGACAATGCGGGCGTGGACTGTCGGGTGCTCGGCCCCGTCGAGGTGACCGACGGCGGGACCGCCCTCGCGCTGGGCGGGTCCAAGCCCCGACTGATCCTCGCGCTGCTGCTCGCCGAGCGAGGCCGTGTCGTCCCCACCGACCGCCTCGTCGACGCGCTGTGGGGGCCGCACCCGCCGACGACGGCGGTGCCCACGCTGCAGACCCACGTCTCCCGGCTGCGTCGCCTGTTCGCCACGGGCTCGGACCCTCCTCGGATCGAGACCCACCCTCCCGGCTACCGGCTCGACGTCGCGGCGCCCGACCTGGACGCGGCCCGCTTCGAGGCCGGCCTCGGGCGGGCCCGCCGCGAGCTCGACCGCGAACCGCGGTCCGCACTGCGCTCTGCCGAGGAGGCCCTCCATCAGTGGCGGGGGCCCGCCTTCGCCGAGTTCGCCGCCGAGGACCTCCTGCGCGCCGAGGCCTCCCGCCTCGAGGAGCTGCGCGTCGTCGCCCACGAAGTGGTGGTCGATGCCCGGTTGGCCTGCGGGGAGCACCGCGATGTGATCGGGCTCCTCGACGCCCTGGTCGCCGAGCATCCGCTCCGGGAACGCCTGTGGGCCCAGCTCATGCTCGCCCTGTACCGCAGCGGTCGACCGGGCGAGGCCATGCGGCGCAGCGCCGAACTCCGCGCCCTGCTCCGTGACGAGCTGGGGCTCTCGCCGTCGGCCGAGCTCCGGGCGCTGGAGGGCGACATCCTGGCCGAACGCCCCGAGCTGGCCTGGGCCGGGTCGGGTCCCGGGGCGGGTCCGGAGTCGGCGGTCCCGGTGCCCCGGGATCCGGCGTCGTTGGTCGGGCGGGACGGCGAGCTGGAGGTCGTACGCGGGCTCGTCGTCGGGTCGCGTCTGGTGACCGTGACCGGGTCGGGGGGCGTCGGGAAGACCCGGCTGGTGCAGGAGCTCCTCGAGGAGTTCTCCGCCTCCTTCCCCGACGGCATCCGGTGGGTCGAGCTGGCGCCGGTCCGCGGCGGCGAGCCGGCGGTCGCGGCGGTGGCGGCCGCGCTCGAACTGCAGCGGCGACCGGAGCGGTCGCTGGAGGATTCGATCGTCGACGTCCTGGCCCCGCTGGCCCTGCTGCTCGTGCTCGACAACTGCGAGCACGTTCTCGAGGGCGCCGCGCCCCTGGTCGCGCGGATCGTCCGCCGCTGTCCCCGGGTCCGCGTCCTGGCCACCAGCCGCGAGCCCCTGGGCCTTCCCGGCGAGACGACCTGGGTCCTGCCCCCACTCGATGTCCCGTCCTCGGGGACCGCCGCCCTCACCGAGGTGCGTGCCAGTACCGCGGTCGCCCTCTTCACCGCGCGTGCCGGTGCGGCCCGACCCGGATTCGCCCTCGACGAGAGCAGCCGCCGGGCCGTCGCCACGATCTGCATCCGACTCGACGGGGTCCCGCTCGCCCTCGAGCTGGCCGCGGCCCGGGTGCGCTCGATGACCCCGGCCGACGTCGCGGACCGCCTCGATGCCCGGTTCGGCCTGCTGGCCGGGACCCGCTCACTCGACCCGCGGCACCGCGCCCTGCTCGACGTCGTGCGCTGGTCCCACGATCTCCTCGCACCGGCCGAGCAGACGCTGTTCGCGCGCCTGTGCGTGTTCGCGGGCAGTTTCGACCTCGCCCGCGCGGAGGACGTGTGCGCACAACCGGACGATCTCGAGCCGTCGGACGTGGCGGTGCTGCTCGCCGCCCTGGTGGACAAGTCGATGGTCGTCGCCACCGAATCCGGCGGACACATGCGCTACCGGCTCCTGGAGACGTTGCGCGACTTCGCCCGGGACCGGTTGCGGGAGCGACCGGAAGCCGTGGCGACGTGGCGGGCCCACGCCGGATCCCACCTGCGCAGTGCCCGGGAGGCCGCCCAGGGGCTCGACGGTCCGGACGAACGGCACTGGTCGCGGCGCCTCGAGGAGGACCTCGAGGACCTGCGGGAGGCGTTCGGCACCAGCGTCCGCCTCGGGGAGCTCGACACGGCGCTCGAGCTGGTGACGGCGATCCGCGAGTTCGCCTTCCGCAGCATCCGCTACGAGATCATCGACTGGGCGGCGACGATCTCGAACATCCAGGGCGCGGAAGAACGCCCGCTGTTCCCGGTGGCCCTCGGCATGGTCGCCTACGGACGGTTCGTCCGCGGCGAGCTCACCGGCGCCATGGTCGCCGCCCGGAACGCGATCGAGGCCGCCGCCCGGCTGGACGTGTCGACGCTGGCGCTGGCCGAGCGGGTGGTGGCCAACGTCCTGTTCTACCGGGGTGAGACGACCGAAGCGCTCCGCTCGATGGACCGGATGCTCGCGGTGGCCCGGGAGTCCGGGCACGACGGTCTTCTCGCCCACGGCTGCTACATGCGTTCGGTGGCGCAGACCAGTGTCGACGACCACGACGGCGCCCGGGTGCTGGCCGCCGAGGCCCAGCACGTCGCCCAGCGGTGCGTCAGCCCGACGGCCCTGGCCCGGGCCGCGTTCGCCGCGGGCCTCTCGTGCGAGCGTGACGACCCCGACCGGGCCCTCGACCTGCTCGTGAGGAGCGGGGAGCTCGCGGGCGGGGTGGACAACCGCTGGCTGCGGGCCTTCGCGCGCACCGAGGAGCTGCACCTGCGAGCCCAGCACGGCAACGCTCTCGGCGCTCTCGAGGGCTACCGGGAGGTCGTCGACAGCTGGTTCCGCGGCGGCGAATGGGCCCACCAGTGGCTCTCCCTGCGCCACCTCTTCGAGGTGTTCGCCGCCCTCGGCGACGACGAGATGGCCGCCGTGCTGCACGGAGCGGTCGAGTCCGCGGGCGCGACGATCGCGCTGCCGTTCGACCCCGCCGGCGCCGCGCGGGAAGCCGGGCTCGTCGACGCGGTCCGCGCCCGTCAGGGGACGTCCGCCTTCGACGCGGCGGTGAGCCGCGGACGATCGATGCGCGACGAGGAGGTCGTCCGGATGACCCTCGAGCACCTCGACGGGAGAACCCGACAGACGCCGGGGCCGGGAGGTGCAGCGGGACTCACGATCTCGGGGTGACGCTCGGGAGGAGAACACCGCCGCCGACGGCATCACCCTGACCGCCGACCAGCTCGCCCGGCTCGACGACCTCACTCCCGCCTCCGGAGAGCGGCACGACGTGGACAACATGGCCGCGATCGACCGCTGAGCCGCCGGGTGCACCGTCCGTTCGGACCAACCGCCCGCCATCGGCCCTTGTCCGGCTCCGCAGATGATGGGACTCTGTATGACCTGGAACACATTTTGCCTGGTCCCCCGGCCCCCGGGACCTTCGTCATCGTCACGAGCATCGGACGGGCTATGGGCGACTGCGAACCACGGAATTTCCAGCGACCGTGCCTCCTGCTCCTCCTGCAGGAGCGGCCCGCCCACGGCTATGACCTGGTGGAGCGCCTGCACGCCTCGTTCATCGACGACACCGACACGGGCGGGGTCTACCGGACCCTGCGGGCGCTCGAGCGCGAAGGGCTCGTCTACTCGTCGTGGTGCGTGTCGAGCGCGGGTCCGGCGCGCCGGACGTACGCGCTGACCCCGGCCGGCCTGGAGGCGCTGCACCAGCAGGTGGAGACGGTCGAGGTGACCCACCAGCTCCTCCACTCGTTCCTCGACCGGTGCGGCCGGGCGCTGCACCCGATCACGGCCGCGTCGCGGTGACCGGTTCCCCCTGCGACGGCGCGGTCTGCATCACCTGCTCGGACGCCGCGGTGCAGGTGACCGTCGTCGAGCTCATCGATCCCGGTCTCGCCCGGGTCGACACCGGGGTGGGCACGGAGACGGTGAGCGTGGCGCTCGTCGACGCCGCCCCCGGCGACATCGTGCTGGTGCATGCGGGGGAGGCGATCGCGTCGCTCGGGCCCGCCGACGCCGACCCCCTCGCGAACGCCGTCCCCGGTCGCGGGCCCATCGGTCCACCGTGACGCGGGTCTCCGGCCGGGTGCGGGTCCGGGTGCACGTCGCCGGGATCGTGCAGGGCGTCGGGTTCCGGCCGTTCGTGCACACGGCGGCGACGCGACTGGGACTAGCCGGGTTCGTCGGCAACGACGCGGCGGGGGTGGTGCTCGAGGCCGAGGGCGACCAGTCGGCGGTGGACGCCCTCATCGACACCCTGGAACGGCGGCCGCCGCCGCTCGCGGTCGTGGAGTCGGTGACCGTGGCGTCCGCGCCGACCACCGACGCGATCGGCTTCGGCATCGCCGCGAGCACGGCCGGGCCCGCCGGTGGTGCGCCCCGCACGCTCATCGCCGCCGACACCGCCACCTGCGACGCCTGCCTCGCCGAGATGGCCGACCCGGCCGCGCGCCGCCACCGGTACCCGTTCACCAACTGCACCGACTGCGGCCCGCGGTTCACCATCGTCCGCGACGTGCCCTACGACCGGGCGACCACGACGATGGCCGGGTTCACGATGTGCGCGGCGTGCGCCGCCGAGTACCACGACCCCGGCGACCGGCGTTTCCACGCGCAGCCGCTGTGCTGCCCGGCGTGCGGCCCGACCCTGTGCCTCGACGGTTCCGCCGTCGATCCGGTCGACCGTGCCGTCCGCAGGCTGCTCGCCGGACAGGTGCTCGCGGTCAAGGGGCTCGGCGGCTACCACCTCGCCGTCCGGGCCGACGACGAGGCGGCCGTGGCGCGGCTGCGCGGGGCCAAGCACCGCGAGGACAAGCCGTTCGCGGTTCTGGCCGCCGACGTGGCCGCGGCCGGGGCGCTGGTGACCGCCGACGCCGGGGCCGCGGCCCTGCTGACCTCGCGCCGGCGCCCGATCGTCCTGCTGCCACGCCGCGCCGACGCGGCCGTGGCGCCGTCGGTGGCGCCGGCGACGGGGGAGCTGGGGGTGCTGCTGCCTTACACCCCGCTGCACCATCTGCTCGTCGCCGGGCTCGGGGTCCCGATGGTGCTGACCAGCGGCAACGTCTCCGACGAGCCGATCGCCCACCGCGACGACGACGCCGCGGAGCGCCTCGCCCCGCTCGCCGACGGCGTCCTCGCCCACGACCGCGCGATCCACACCCGGGTCGACGACTCGGTGCTCCGGATCGCGCGCGGCAGGCCGGTGCCGGTGCGCCGTGCCCGCGGGTACGCCCCGGAACCGGTGCCGCTCGGATTCCCGGTGGACCGGCCGGTGCTGGCCGTCGGTGGCGAGCAGAAGAACACCGTCGCCGTCGCGGCCGGGCGGCGCGCGTTCCTCTCCCCGCACATCGGCGATCTGGAGAATCTGGCCACGCTGCGGGCCTTCACCACGACCGTCGAGCACCTCGGGCGGCTGTTCGCCATCGAGCCGCGGGTGGTCGCCCACGACCTGCACCCCGAGTACCTCTCGACGAAGTACGCGCTCGACCGGGAGGACCTCGAGCCGGTCGGCGTGCAGCACCACCACGCGCATGTCGCGTCGTGCCTGGCGGAGCACGGGTGGGGCGTCGACGACGGTCCGGTCCTCGGCATCGCCTACGACGGCACCGGCTGGGGCCCGGACAGCACCGTCTGGGGTGGTGAGCTGCTGCTCGCCTCGCTGGGCGCCGCGCGTCGCGTCGGGCATCTCGAGACCGTCGGGCTGCCCGGCGGGGCGGCCGCGGTGCGGGCACCGTGGCGGATGGCGGCGGCGTGGCTGGGCCGGGACGGTGCCGACTCCGCGGTGGCCCGTCGGCACGCCGACCGGTGGGACGCGGTCGCGGCCCTCGCCAACTCCCCGGTCACGTTGCGGACCTCCAGCGCCGGCCGGCTCTGCGACGCGGTGGCCGCGCTCGTCGGCGTGCGCGACACCACCACCTACGAGGGTCAGGCCGCGGTGGAGCTGGAGCAGCGGGTCGACCCGCACGAGCGGTCGGCCTACCCGGCCGGTGTCGCCGGCGGGGTGATCGGGGCGGGCGAGCTGGTCGCCGCCGTCGTCGAGGACCTGCGCCGAGGGGTCGACCCGGGCCGGATCGCGGCGCGGTTCCACCACGGCCTCGCCGATGCCACGGTGCGTGCGGCGCTCGCCGCGGCCGCCGAGCACGGCGTCGGCACGGCAGCGCTCTCCGGCGGGGTCTTCCTCAACGCGCTGCTGCTGGAACGGGTCCGCGCCGGGCTGGAGGCGGGCGGGCTGCGGGTGCTGGTGCACGAGCGCGTCCCGTGCACGGACGGGGGGCTCGCCCTCGGGCAGGTCGCCGTGGCCGCGTGCCGGAGCGGAGCCGGCACGACCGGGCTCGACACGGGGGAGGGATGACCGTGCCCACGGAACTCACGGTGCAGGACGCGGTGGAGGCGTTCGCGCGGCGACGGGAACCCACGCGTGCGCTCGGCGAGGACGCCGGGCGGATCGCGGCGGCGTGCCACGACATGGCGGTCCGGTTCCACCGCGGCGGCCGGCTGATCGCATTCGGCAACGGCGCGGCGGCCGCGGACGCGGCGCACCTCGCCGTCGAGTTCGTGCACCCCGTGACCGTGGGCAAGCGGGCGCTGCCGGCGCTCTCGCTGGTGACCGACCCGGCCACCGTCACCGGGATCGCCCGCCGCTCCGGGTTCGACGACGTCTTCGCCGCCCAGCTGCGCTCCCAGGCGCGGCCCGGGGACATCGCCGTCGGCTTCTCGGTCGACGGGCGGTGCACCAACGTCGTCCGGGCGCTGCGCGAGGCGCACGACCGGCGGCTGCTGACCGTCGCGCTCCTCGGCGGCGACGGCGGTCTCGTGGCGGCGTCGCCGGGCGTCGACCACCTGCTCTGGACCCACTCGTCCGACCCCGCGGTGGTGAAGGAGATGCAGGTGACGACCTACCACGTGCTCTGGGAGCTGGCCCACGTCTTCCTCGAGCAGCCGGCCGCGATGGGGGCGACGCCGTGAGCGGGATCGAGGCGCTCTACCCGTTCCTCTACTCCTCGGACGAGGGCGACGACGGTGCCGCCGGCGTCCGGGACCGGGTGTTCGAGGAGGTCCGCCGCTCCACGCGGGAGAAGACCGCGGAGATCGCCGCGTTGCGCGAGCAGGTGCTCGCCGCCGAGGCCGACGCCCTCGTCGCGTGCGCCACCGAGATGGCGTGCTCGTTCGCCGCGGGCGGTCGGCTGTTCGCGTTCGGCAACGGCGGCAGCAGTACCGACGCCCAGGCCGTCGCCACGATGTTCGCCGCCCCCGAGCTGGCCGACGCCCCCGCCACCGGCCTGCCGGCGACCGCCCTGACCGCGGACGTCGCCGTGCTCACGGCCCTGTCCAACGACGTCTCGTTCGAGGTTGTCTTCGCCCGCCCCCTCGCCGCGGCCGGACGGCCCGGCGACGTCGCCCTCGGGCTCTCCACCAGCGGGAACTCGGCGAACGTGCTGCGCGCGTTCGCGGAGGCGCGACGGCAGGGGATGGTCACCGTCGGGCTCGCCGGCTACGACGGGGGCCGGATGGCCGAGGCCGGCACCGTCGACCACCTCTTCCTCGTGCCGTCCGCCTCGGTCCACCGCATCCAGGAGGCGCAGACCACGATCTACCAGGTGCTGGGCGAGCTGGTGTTCCGCGCACTCGCGTGACGGAACCGTGGCGACCGCACCCGACACCCACGATCAGCCGCCCTGGTCACCCGGCCCGAGGTCGGGGCTCCCCTCGGTGACCGACGGCTTCGGGTCGACCCCGCGCGCCTCGTCCCCGCTGCCGTGGGGCCGCCCCGAAGCACCCTTGTGGCCCTCGCGGTCGGAGCCCCGCTTCTCCTCGGCCTCGCGGGCGATGTCCTCGGCGCTGTCGTTGATGCTCTCGCCCACCCCGAGGGGCCCCTTCGGCGCCATGTCGGTGTCCTTGATCCCCGCGCGCTCCTCGGGGGAGGACTCGCGCCCTTCTCCCGGGGGTGGGGCGTTGTCGGCGTCGAACGCCTTGTCGGCGCCCTTCTCGGCGTCCTTCATGATCGAGCTCCTTTGCCCTGGTCGGGGAAGTCAGCAGATGCGCGGCAGGGGATCGCCGACGAGCATGTCGACGATGCGGGTGCCGCCGAACGCGGTGCGCAGGAGCACCAGCCCGGGCGGGTCGTCCGCGACGTGCCCGATGACAGCGGCGCCGTCGCCGAGCGGGTGCGCCCGCAGCGCCGTCATCACCGCGTCGGCGCGCGACGCCTCGACCACCGCGACCAGGCGGCCCTCGCAGGCGACGTAGAGCGGGTCGATCCCCAGGAGCTCGGAGGCGCCGGTGACGACCTCGCGCACGGGTACCGACGCCTCGTCGACGACGACGGCGACCTGGGATGCAGTGGCGATCTCGTTGAGGATCGTGGCGACCCCGCCGCGGGTCGCGTCGCGCAGCACCCGCACGCCGTCGCCGCCGGCGTCGAGCAGGCCCGCGGTCAGCTCGTGCAGCGGGGCGGTGTCGGAGACCAGGTCGGCCTCGATGTCGAGCTCACCCCGGGCGAGCATGATCGTGATGCCGTGGTCGCCGAGCGGTCCGGAGACGATGACGGCGTCGCCGGGGCGGGCGGCGGTGGCGCTCAGCGTCACCGGCCTCTCGAGGACGCCGACCCCGGCGGTGGTGATGAAGCAGCCGTCGGCCTTGCCCCGCGGGACGACCTTGGTGTCCCCGGTGACGATCTGGACCCCGGCCGCCGCGGCCGCACGCGCCATCGAGTCGGCGATCCGCCGGAGGTCGGCGACCGGGAAGCCCTCCTCGAGGATGAACCCCGCCGAGAGGTGCAACGGCCGGGCTCCGCACATCGCGAGGTCGTTGACCGTGCCGTTGACGGCGAGGTCGCCGATGTCCCCGCCGGGGAAGAACAGTGGCGAGACCACGTAGGAGTCCGTGGTGAAGGCCAGTCGCGCCCCGCCCACCTCCAGGGACGCCCCGTCCTCGAGCTGCTCGAGGACCGGGTTGCGGAAGGCCTCGACGAACACCGCGTCGATGAGGGTGTGGGTGGCCTTGCCGCCGGCCCCGTGGGCGAGGGTGATGCGCTCCTCCCGTACCCGCGGCTTGCGCCGCCGCGCCCGCTCGATGCGCTCGAGGACCTGCTCCTCGGTGCGGAGGTGCTCGGCGCCGGCGTGGGTCGCCACGGCCTCCTCGGCCCAGCCGGCGTTGACCGTGGTCCCGTGCGGGGTGCCCCTGTCGGCGTGCTCCCCTTTCAGCGAGGTCATCGCCGCACCACCACCGGGTCCGCGAGCATCGTGGTGCCGCCGGCGCGGACGCGCTCGCGGCTGAAGCGACCGAAGTTGTAGTAGGCCGCGCAGGCGCCCTCCGAGGACACCATGCAGGTCCCGATCGGGGTCTCGGGGGTGCACGCGGTCCCGAAGACCTTGCACTCCCACGGCTCGAGGACGCCCTTGAGCACCTCGCCGCACTGGCACGCCTTCGGGTCGGCGACCCGGACCCCCGGAACCTGGA
>JAVXWR010000524.1:0-12902 GCA_032230725.1 Actinomycetota bacterium | reverse complement strand
TAGAAGAGAAACAAACCCTCTCCTGACAAAAACTAGCTACTCAAAGAAACCCCAACCCACAAAGGGTCGAGGCCAAAGCACACAAAACGTCAGCACACTGTTGAGTTCTCAAAGGACGACCACACGGACTGCCATCCACCCGAAACGGGCGACGCACCATCCGGTGTCATCAGGCGGTCACCCTACCAGACCCGCTGGAGGGCAACCGTTCCAACCTATCCGGCCGCCGGGCCCGGGAGCAACCCCTCCGCCCTGGCGACACGGAGAACATTACAGGGCCCGGCGGGCGGGGTTCGAGGGGGGTATCGATCGTGGCGTCGGCGCTGGTCGCGCCGTGTTCCGCCCGGGTCGCGCGGCGGACATCAGCCCGACACGAGCTCGACACCCGCCGTCGTCCGCTTCCCACGACGCACCACGAGCCAGCGCCCGTGGAGCAGGTCGGCGTCGGCCGGGGTCCAGTCCTCGGTCTCGACCTTGGCGTTGTTCACGTAGGCCCCGCCCTCGGCCACGGTGCGGCGGGCGGCGCCCCGGCTGGCGGCGAGGCCGGTGCCGACGAGCAGGTCGACGACCGTGGGGTTGTCGGTGCGGGCGAGCGAGGCCGACGGCACCTCGGCGAGCGCCGCGGCGAGGGTGCCCGCGTCGAGCTCCCGCAACTCGCCCCGCCCGAAGAGCGCCTGGCTGGCGGCCTCCACGCGGCGGACCTCGTCCTCGCCGTGCACCAGGGCGGTCACCGACTGCGCGAGCGTCCGCTGGGCCGCCCGGGCCTGCGGGCGGTCCACGGTCGCCTTCTCCAGCTCCTCGATCTCCTCGCGGGGCAGCCACGTGAAGGCCCGCAGGTACTCCCCGACCTTGACGTCCTCGGCGTTGATCCAGAACTGGTAGAAGGCGTACGGGCTCGTCAGCGACGCGTCGAGCCAGACGGTGCCGCCCTCGGTCTTCCCGAACTTCGACCCGTCCGCCTTGGTGATCAGCGGGGTGCCCAGGGCGTGCACCCCGCGTCCGGTGACCCGGTGGATCAGGTCGATGCCCGCGGTGAGGTTGCCCCACTGGTCGCTCCCCCCGGTCTGCATGGTGCAGCCGTACCGGCGGTGGAGCTCGAGGAAGTCGAGCGACTGCAGGATCTGGTAGGAGAACTCGGCGTAGCTGATGCCCTCGTCGGACTCCATGCGCCGGCTCACGGCCTCCTTGGCGAGCATCCGCCCGACGCGGAAGTGCTTGCCGTACTCCCGCAGGAAGTCCAGGGCGGAGATGCCCTCGGTCCAGTCGAGGTTGTTGACCAGCAGGGCCGCGTGGTCGCCGCCGAAGTCCAGGAACGGCCGGAGCTGGGCCCCGATCTTCTCGACCCACTCCGCGACCACCTCGCGGTCGTTGAGGGTGCGCTCCGAGGTCGGCTTCGGGTCGCCGATGAGTCCCGTGGCACCCCCGACGAGGGCGATCGGCCGGTGCCCCGCCCGCTGGAAGCGGGCGAGGGTCAGCCACTGCAGCAGGTGTCCGATGTGCGCGCTGGGCGCGGTGGGGTCGATGCCGGAGTACAGCGTGACCGGGCCGGCGTCGAGGTCGCGGCACAGCGCGTCGAGATCGGTGCTCTGGGCGACGAGACCCCGCCAGGCGAGGTCGTCGAGGATGTGTGGTGCGGTCACCGGTCCATTGTGTCGTGCGGCGGTCACGCCGGTCCGACAGCTACCAGTCGGGCCCCTGGGGACGCGGGCGCCCCGGCTTGTACGGCGTGACGGCGCGCGAGCCCGCGACCCACAGTCGCCACGGCCGCTGCTGTCCCGCCGCGACCCCGACCCGGGGGCCGGAGCGCACGGCCGCGTCGGGGACCCGCTCCCCCGCCTCGAGCCGGACCGGCGACGCCGGGTCCAGGACGTCGACGCCGTTCTGCTCGCGCCCGATGCCGAGCAGGCTGCACAGCCGGGCCGGGCCGCGCGCGAGCTCGGCGTCGCGACCCCGCGCCGTCGGCCGCCGCACGTGCGCGACCCCCGGGTCGGAGAGCACTTCCCCCGCACGCAGCAGCACGGCCCCCGGGCGGCCGTCGTCGAGCGCCACGACGTTCGCGCAGAAGTGCATGCCGTAGACGAAGTAGACGTAGAGGTGGCCCGCCGGGCCCCACATCACCGCGTTGCGGGCGGTGCGGCCCCGGTAGCAGTGCGATCCGGGGTCGTCCTCGCCCCGGTAGGCCTCCACCTCGACGACGCGGACCCGGACCGCGCCGTCGTCGGTGTCGGCGACGAGCTCGCACCCGAGCAGCACCCGGGCCGCGTCGAGCGGGTCCACGGCCAGCGCGGCGCGGTCCAGCAGGGTCGGCGAGGTCACCGGCGGCGGATCGGGACCGTCCACCCGCGGGCCTCGATGACGCCGCCGACGATGCGGTCGTACTGCTCGGCCACCCGTTTCGGCGCGGTCCCGCCGTAGGCGTCGCGCGAGGCGATCGAGCCCTCGACGGTCAGCACGGACCGGACGTCGGGGGTCAGCGCGGGATCGCAGGCCCGCAGCTCGTCGTCGGTGAGCTCGTCGAGCCCGGTCCTCCGGGTCTCGGCGGCCCGCACGCACGCGCCGGCCGCCTCGTGGGCCCGGCGGAACGGCACGCCCTGGCGGACCAGCCACTCGGCGACGTCGGTCGCGAGGGTGAACCCGGCGGGGGCGAGCTCGGCGAGCCGGTCGGTGTGGATCGTGAGGGTGCGGATCATCCCGGCCATCGCGGGCAGGACCATCGTCAGCTGCGCGACCGAGTCGAACAGCGGCTCCTTGTCCTCCTGCAGGTCGCGGTTGTAGGCCAGCGGCAGCGCCTTGAGCGTGGTCATCAGCCCGGCGAGGTTCCCGACGAGGCGGCCGGCCTTGCCCCGGGCGAGCTCGGCGACGTCGGGGTTCTTCTTCTGCGGCATGATCGACGACCCGGTGGACCACGCGTCGTGCAGCGTGACGTAGCCGAACTCCGCGGTCGCCCAGAGGATCAGCTCCTCGGCGATGCGCGACAGGTCGACCGCGACCATGGCCAGGACGAACGCCCCCTCGGCGGCGAGGTCGCGGGAGGCGGTGCCGTCGATGGAGTTGTCGACGGCGTCGCGGAACCCGAGGTCGCGGGCGACGGCGGCCGGGTCGAGCCCCAGGGAGGTCCCCGCGAGCGCGCCGGACCCGTAGGGCGAGAGGTCCAGCCGGCGGTCCAGGTCGCGGAAGCGCTCCAGGTCGCGCAGGAGCGCCTGGGCGTGCGCGCCGAGGTGGTGGGCGAGCAGGACCGGCTGGGCGTGCTGCAGGTGGGTGCGTCCCGGCATGACGGCGTCCGGGTGCGCGCGTCCCTGGCCGACGAGCGCGTCGACGACGTCGCACACCCCACGCGTGAGGTCGCGGAGCCGGTCGCGGAGCCACATCCGCAGCTGGGTCGCTATCTGGTCGTTGCGCGAGCGTCCGGCCCGGAGCTTGCCGCCGAGGTCCGGGCCGACCCGCTCGATGAGCCCGCGCTCGAGCGCGGTGTGGACGTCCTCGTCGTCCTCGGCGGCCACGAAGGCACCGGAGGTCACGTCGGCGGCGAGCCGGGCGAGGCCGTCGAGCATCCCGGCGAGCTCGTCGTCGTCGAGCAGACCCGCACCGTGCAGCACGCGGGCGTGGGCGCGGGAGCCCGCGATGTCGTAGGGCGCCAGCACCCAGTCGAACTGGGTGGACTTCGACAGCGCGGCCATCACCGCGTCGGGACCGGAGGCGAACCGCCCGCCCCAGAGCGCCGCGGTGCCCGCGTGGCCCGGCTGGTCGGTCTCGCTCACCCGTCCTCGTCCTCCTGCGCCGTCGTGGTGGTGCCCGGTCGGCCCGTCGCCCTCGTGCCCAGTGCCCGGAGCAGCGCGGCGAGCTCTGCCCCGTCGAGCGGTTCCCGGGCGACGACGACGACCGTGTCGTCCCCCGCGATCGTGCCCACCACCTCGGTGAGCGCGGCGCGGTCGAGCGCGCTGGCCAGGTAGTGCGCACCGCCCGGCGGGGTCCGCAGCACGGCCAGGTTGCCCGAGTGGTCGGCCGAGACGAGCAGCTCGCCGAGTAGCCGCGCCAGTCTGTCGGTCCCGCCGGTCACCCCGCGCACCGGGCTGCCGTCGTCCGGGACGACATAGCGCCCGGCGCCGCCGTCGGCGCCACGCAGCTTGACCGCGCCCAGTTCGTCGAGGTCCCGCGAGAGGGTCGCCTGGGTGACCTCGACGCCCTCCCGGGCGAGCATCGCCGCCAGCTCGCCCTGGCTGTGCACCGCGTGGGTGCTGATCAGGCTGACGATCCGCGCCTGTCGCGCGGCGCGGCTGGACGCCGGACGCAGGCGCTCGAGCCGTTCCCGGACCGCGCGGCGGTCCTCGGGGCGGACCTCCTCCGCCAGCTCCTCCTCGCCCAGCGCCCGCGGCCCGGACCCGTCGAGCGGACTCATCGCGCGAGGAGCCAGGCGAGGACGGCCTTCTGGGCGTGCAGCCGGTTCTCGGCCTCGTCCCACACCGCGGAGGTCGGGGCGTCGAGGACCTCGTCGCTGATCTCGTCGCCGCGGTGCGCGGGCAGGCAGTGCAGCACGGTCGCCCCCGGCGTGGCCCGGGCGACGAGCGCGGCGTCGATGGCGTAGGGCCGGAACGGCGCGACCCGGTCCAGCCCGTCGTCCTCCTGGCCCATCGAGACCCAGGTGTCGGTGACCAGGACGTCGGCGCCCTCGACGGCGGCCTCGGCACCGGCCCGGCCGTCGCCCTCGAGCAGCGTCGCGGAACCCCCGGTCTCGTCGGCCCGCCGGACCGCGGACTCGAGCACCTCCGGATCCGGGCGGAACCCCGCGGGCGCGGCGACCCGGACGTGCATCCCGGCGGTGACCCCGCCGAGCAGCAGCGAGTGGGCCATGTTGTTCGCGCCGTCGCCGAGGTAGGTCATCGTGAGGCCGGCGGTGTGCCCGTGGCGCTCGGTGATCGTCTGGAGGTCGGCGAGGACCTGGCAGGGGTGGAACCCGTCGGTGAGCGCGTTGATCACGGGGACCGACGCGTGGGCCGCCATCTCCTCCAGCCGGGCGTCGGCCCCGGTCCGCCAGACGATCGCGTCCACGTAGCGCGAGAGCACCCGCGCGGTGTCCGCGATGGTCTCGCCGCGCCCGAGCTGGGCGGCCCGTCCGTCGACGATGACCGGCGTCCCGCCGAGCGCCCCGATGCCGACCTCGAACGAGACCCGCGTGCGCGTGGACGGCTTGTCGAAGATGACCGCGACCGCCCGCGGACCCGCGAGGGGGCGCAGCGCGAACGGGTCGGCCTTCATCGTCGCGGCGAGCTCGAGGATCTCGGCCTGCTCGGCGGGGGTCAGGTCGTCGTCGCGGAGCAGGTGGCGGGGCCGCGTGCCGCGGGTGGCTCCGGACGCGGTCGTCGGCGCCGCGGCGGTCACGAGCCGCCCCCGGTCTCGGCCGCACCGCGGGAGAGGGCAGCCGGCAGGTCGGCGAGGAAGGCGTCGAGCTGGGCGTCGGTGACGACCGCGGGCGGGGCCAGCCGGACCCGCCCCGGCACCGGCCCGTTGATCAGGTAGCCCGCGTCCCGCGCGGCTTCGGTCACCGGCCCGGACGCGTCCGCGGTGAGCGCGACCCCGATGAGGAGACCGGCCGCGTCGACGTGGTCGACCAGGGGGTGATCCAACCCCTCGATGCGCGCGCTGACGTCCTTGCCCAGGGCGTCCGCGCGGTCGAGGAGACCCTCGCGCCCGATGGTGTCGAGGACGGCCAGGGCAGCCGCGCAGCACACCGGGTTGCCCCCGAAGGTGGTGCCGTGCTGTCCGGGTCCGAGCAGCTCGGCAGCGGACCCGATCCCCACGCAGGCGCCGAGCGGCAGACCGCCGCCGAGGCCCTTGGCCAGGGTGACGACGTCGGGCACGATCCCGGCCCGCTGGTGCGCGAACCACACCCCGGTGCGTCCGATCCCGGTCTGCACCTCGTCGACCACGAGCAGCGCCCCCTGCGCAGCGGTGATCTCGCGTGCGGCCTGCAGGTAGCCCTCCGGGGGGATGATCACTCCCGACTCGCCCTGGATCGGCTCGAGGACCACCGCGGCGGTCTCGGCGTCCACGGCGGCGCGCAGGGCCCCGGCGTCGCCGTAGGGCACGAACTCCACCCCGGGCGGCATCGGCTCGAACGGCTCGCGCTTGGCCGGCTGCCCGGTGAGCGCGAGGGCGCCCATGGTGCGGCCGTGGAAGCCGCCGATCGTCGAGACGATCTTCGGACGGCCGGTACGGCGGGCGATCTTGAAGGCCGCCTCGTTGGCCTCGGCGCCGGAGTTGCACATGAGCACCCGGCCCTCGCCGGCACCCAGCAGGGAGAGCAGCCGCTCGCCGAGCTCGACGGTGAGCGGGTTGATCACGAGGTTCGAGGTGTGGCCGAGGGTCGCGACCTGCCGGGAGACGGCGTCGACGACCGCGGGGTGGGCGTGGCCGAGGAGGTTGACGGCGATCCCGCCGAGCAGGTCGAGGTACTCGCGGCCGTCGGCGTCCCACACCCGGGCGCCCTCGCCGCGCACGAGGGTGAGCGGCGGGGTGCCGTAGTTGCCCATCATCGTGGTGGACCACCGGCGACGGAGGTCCTCACCGGTCGGTGTCGCAGTGCTCATGCGGAGGGACCTCCTTCGGGGGTGGCCGGGGCGGGGACGACCATCGTCCCGACGCCGTGGCTGGTGAAGACCTCGAGCAGCACCGAGTGCGCCACCCGACCGTCGATGACGTGGGCGCGGGGAACGCCGCCCTCGACCGCCCGCAGGCAGGCCTCCATCTTCGGGATCATGCCGCTGGACAGGCTCGGCAGGAGCGCGGCGAGCTCCCCGGCATCGATCTCGGTGCGCAGGCTCGAGCGGTCCGGCCAGTCGGTGTACAGGCCCTCGACGTCGGTGAGGACGACGAGCTTGCGGGCACCGAGGGCGACGGCGAGCGCGCCTGCGGCGGTGTCGGCGTTGACGTTGTGCACGACGCCCTCGGCGTCCGGGGCGACCGTGGAGATGACCGGGATGCGGCCGCCGGCGACCAGGTCGAGCACCGCCGCCGGGTTGACCGCGACCACGTCGCCCACGAGACCGACGTCGACGTCCTCGCCGTCGACCCGGGCGGTGCGGCGGGCCGCGGTGAACAGCCGGGCGTCCTCACCGGACATCCCCACCGCGAGCGGCCCGTGGGCGTTGACCAGCCCGACGAGCTCGCGGCCGACCTGGCCGACGAGCACCATCCGGACGACGTCCATCGTCTCGGGCGTGGTGACCCGCAGGCCGCCGCGGAACTCCCCGGGCATGTCGAGGCGGTCGAGCATCGAGGTGATCTGCGGCCCGCCGCCGTGGACGACGACCGGGCGGATGCCGGCGAGGCGGAGGAACACCATGTCCTCGGCGAAGGCGCGCCGCAGCTCGTCGTCCACCATCGCGTTGCCGCCGTACTTGACGACGACGATCGCGTCCTGGAACTCCCGCAGCCACGGCAGGGCCTCGGCGAGCACCGCGGCCTTGGCCTGCGCCTCCTGCGGGGAGGTGGCGGGGGCACCGGTCGAGGTCAGGGTCATGTCGAGTACGCGCTGTTCTCTTCGACGTAGGCGTGCGACAGATCGGTGGTCAACACCGTCGCGGTGCCCTCCCCGAGCCCGAGGTCGACCTCGACGTCGATCTCCGCGCCGGACAGGTCGGCCTTGGAGCGGTCCCCGACGGCGGCGGCCGCGGAGCAGAGCAGCACCCGGTTGACCGTCACGGACAGGGTCGCGGGGTCGATGCGGGCCTCGCTCGCGCCGATCGCGGCGGCGATCCGGCCCCAGTTGGGGTCCGACCCGAACAGCGCGGTCTTGACGAGGCTGTCGCGGGCGACGGCCCGGGCGCCGAGCAGGGCGTCGGCGTCGGACCCGGCCCCGGTGACGGTGACCGCGATGCGCTTCGTGACGCCCTCGGCGTCGGCCTGCAGGCCGCGGGCGAGGTCCGCGCACACCGCGCGGAGCGCCTCGGCGAACGCGTCCTCCGCCGGGCTCACCCGCGAGGCGCCGGACGCCAGGAGCAGCACCGTGTCGTTGGTGCTCGTGGACCCGTCGATGTCGAGGCGGTCGAACGTCACCGCGGTGGCGGCGCGCAGCGCGCGGTCCGCGGTCTCGCCGTCCAGGACCGCGTCGGTGGTCACGACGACGAGCATCGTCGCCAGGCTCGGCGCCATCATCCCGGCGCCCTTGGCGAAGCCGCCGACGGTCCACGAGCCGTCGGCCGCGGTCCGGGTGGCCTGCTTGTCCACGGTGTCGGTGGTGAGCACTGCGGTGGCCGCGTCGGTCCCGGCGGCCGCGCCGGCGTCGAGGACCCCCGCCGCGGTGTCGACCCCGGAGAGCACGCGCTCGATCGGCAGCCGCTCGCCGATGAGGCCCGTGGAGCACACCGCGACCTCGATGGCCCCGCAGCCGAGCACGTCGGCGACCTTCTCCGCGGTGTGGTGGGTGTCGGCGAACCCGTCGGGGCCGGTGCAGGCGTTGGCGCCGCCGGAGTTGAGCACGACCGCGCGCAGCGCGCGCTCGCGCAGCACCTGCTGGGACCACAGCACCGGCGCGGCCTTGACCTGGTTGCGGGTGAAGACCCCGGCCGCCGTCGTCGACGGCCCGTCGTTGACGACGAGCGCGAGGTCGGGGCGCTCGCCGTGGGCGCGCAGGCCGGCGCGCACGCCCGCCGCGCGGAAGCCGGCGGCGGCGGTGACGCTCACGGCGCGAGCCCGGCGGTCGGCAGGCCGACGGTCTCGTCGAGACCGAGGGCGAGGTTGACGGACTGCAGCGCGCCGCCCGCCGTGCCCTTGGTGAGGTTGTCGATCACCGCGGTGGCGACGACACGACCCGCGTCGACGTCCACCTCGACCTGCACCTGGACGGTGTTGGCGCCGACGACGTTCTTGGTGGCCGGCTGGACGCCCTCGGGCAGCAGGTGCACGAACGGCTCGTCGCCGTAGGTCTTCGCATACGCGGCGCGGACCTCGGCCGCGTCGACGCCCGGGTCCGCGAGCGGGGCGCTGACCACCGCCAGGATGCCGCGCGGCATGGGTGCGAGGACCGGGGTGAACGACACGGTGACCGGGCCCGCGCCCAGACCGGAGAGGTTCTGGATGATCTCGGGCGTGTGTCGGTGGCCGCCGCCGACGCCGTAGGCGGTCGCCGAGCCCATGACCTCCGAGCCGAGCAGGTGCGGCTTCGCCGCCCGGCCGGCGCCCGAGGTGCCGGAGAAGGCGACGACGCTGACCGCGGGGCCGACCAGGCCGGAGGCGACGGCGGGGTAGGCCGCGAGCGTGGCCGTGGTGGGGTAGCACCCGGGGACAGCGATCCGCCGCGATCCGCGCAGGGCGTCCCGCGCGCCGGGCAGCTCCGGGAGCCCGTAGGGCCAGGCGCCGGCGTGGAGGCCGCCGTACCAGCGTTCCCAGGCCGCCGGGTCCCGCAGCCGGTGGTCCGCGCCGCAGTCGACCACCAGGACGTCGTCGGGGAGCTGTGCTGCGAGCTCGGCGGAGCGCCCGTGCGGCAGCGCGAGGAACACGACGTCGTGCCCCGCGAGCGTCTCGGCGGACGTGGCCTCCACCGGACGGTCGGCCAACGCCGTGAGGTGGGGCTGGTGGGCGCCCAGCAGGCTGCCCGCGGAGTCACCCGCCGTCAGCGCGCCGATCTCCATCTCGGGATGACCCAGCGCGAGCCGCAGGAGCTCCCCTCCGACGTAGCCGCTGGCACCGGCCACCGCGATCCGCATGTGTATGACTATGCACGACCACGGAAGACCATGCAATCGACGTTCGGCTACCGCTGCAGGAAGTCGGGCCGTCCCGGGCGGATCCACGTCAGGGCGGGCTGCTCGCCGGTCATCGCGTGGTCCGGGCGCGCCGCCATCGTCCACCCCCCGGGCGTCGGGAGGGAGGGGTGGGGCTCGCGCAGCGTCGGCTGGTCGTAGTCGTCCGAACGCACGATCGGCCGAGCCGGTGCCGGCGCGGGGGCCGCGGCCGGCGCGGGCTCCGGGACGGCCGCCTCGGCCTCGGCGTCCCCCCGGCGCGGGGCGGGCACGACGGCCCCCGTGGCCACCGGGTCCCGCCCGAGCAGGGCGGACCCCACCCAGTCCAGCACGATCCGCGCCTTGCGCTCCGCCGTCGGCATCGCCCACAGGTGGTACGCGCGGTGCAGCGCGTAGGCCGGCCAGCCCATGAGCCGCAGGCCCCGGATCTCGGCGACGCCCCGGCGGCGACCGAGTCCGGCGACCACGCCGGCCGAGGCGTGCCGGTAGGGCTGCAGCGGACGGCCGCCGAGGTGGGCCACGACGTTGTCGGCGAGCACCCGGGCCTGGCGGACCGCGTGCTGCGCGGTGGGCGCGGTGAGCTCCCGCGGGTCCTCGTCGGCGAGGGTGGCGCCGCGGGCGAGGTCGGGCACCGCGGCGCCGTCGCCGGCCGCGAAGACGTGCGAGCGACCGATGACCTGCAGCATCGGGGTGCAGCGGACCTTGCCCGTGCGCTCCAGGGGCAGGTCGGTGCGCTCGAGCAGTGGGTGGGGGCGCGTGCCCGCGGCGAGGACGACGGTGTCCGTCGGGATGACGGTGCTGTCGGCGAGGCGGACGTCGCCGTCGAGGGCGGACGTGAGCCCGGCCCCGACCCGGACCTCGATGCCTCGGCGCGCGAGCCGGCCGTGCACGCGCGCGGCGGTCGGTTCGGTGATCTCGGGCATGATCCGCCGCGCGGCCTCGACGAGCACCCAGCGCAGCTCGGCCGGGTCGATCCCGACCTGCCGGGCGGCCCGTCGGCTGAGGTCCTCGAGCTCGCCGAGCACCTCCACCCCCGCGAACCCCCCGCCGACGACGACGAACGTCAGCAGCCGCTCGCGGCGCGCCACGTCGGCGGCCGTCGTCGGCACCACGGAGGCGGCGGCGTCGAGGCGGGAGAGCACGTGGTCGTGCAGGGCGGCCGCGTCGCCGACGGTCCGGAACGTGCGCCCGCACCCGGTCAGCCCCGGGACGGGGAGCTCGCGGGCGATCGCGCCGGGGGCGATGACGAGGACGTCGTAGGTGACCTCCCGCGAGGTCCCGTCGGGCAGGCTGACGACGGCACGACGGCGGGCGTCGTCGACGGCCACCACCGACCCGGTGACCACGTCGCACCGGTCGAGCACGCGGCGCAGCGACACGGTGAGGTGCCGCGGCGCGATCGAGCCGCCGGCCGCCTCGGGCAGGAACGGCTGGTAGGTCATGTGCGGCTGTGGGTCGACGACCGTCACCGAGCCGATCGGCACCGTCGCGCGGGACCGGCCGGGCCGACCGCCCCGGTGGCGTCCGTCGCCCGCGATCCCCAGCCGGGCCTGCAGGGCGCGCGCCGCGACGAGGCCGACGTAGCCGCCGCCGACGACGAGGACCCGCGCGCCGGGCACGAAGTCGCCGGTGTCGGGGGCCATCGAGACCGTGGGTCGCGTGAACAGCGGGCTGCCCGCGAGCAGGGCGGTCCCGACGCCGAGGGTGACGGCGGCGGCGCCGAGGGCCGGCCAGAGGCCGACCACCCCGGCGGCGTGCAGACCGAGCGCGAGGGCGGGGAGGACGAGAACACCGAGCACGGCGAGCAGCCGTGCAGCGCCGCGGGGAGGACGGCCGGTCGGTGACCACTGGTACTGCGCGTCGGGGAGGCTCATGGCGGGGCGGGGGCTCCCATCGGAGGATCGGGTCGGGTCGCCGCCGGGTCGGGGCTCCGGCGGCGGGGTCGGCGGCCACGCTAGGGAGCCGGCACCTCGCGGAGCGCGAACATGAGAACCCCGCCGCCGGGCACCGCCCGGCGCCGCGACCACGGCGCCCAAGGGCGCGCGAGTGGTCCGTTCGGAGCAGCACGGTCCGGTGGCCGCCGACCTGGTCTCTCAGGTCAGCCCGCTGACGCGTCGGTCCAGGCCGGCCCGGCCTCCGCCGCGAGCAGCGTCGCGCGCAGCTCCCGCTTGAGGACCTTCCCCGCGGCCGACATCGGCAGGGCGTCCACCGCGTAGATCCGTCGCAACCGCTCGTAGGGCCGGACGGCCCCGTTCACCGCAGCGGCGAGCTCGTCCACCCCGGCCGCGCCCGGCGCCAGGACGACCGCCGCCGTCGGGAGCTCACCGACCGCGTCGTCCGGGAGCCCGACGACGGCCGCGGTCCGGACCTCCGGGCGCGCGGCCAGCAGTTCCTCGAGCTCGCGGGGGAAGACGTTGTAGCCCTTGTAGAGCAGCATGTCCTTCGCCCGGTCCACCACCTCGAGGTGGCCGTCCTCGCCGAGGACGCCGATGTCGCCGGTCCGCAGCCAGCCGTCGACGAGGCTCTCGGCGGTCTCGTCCGGGCGGTCGTGGTAGCTGCGCATGACCTGCGGCCCGCGCGCCCAGATCTCGCCGCGGTCGCCGAGCGCCACCGGCTCGTCCCCGGGCCGCCCGCTCTCCACGGGCAGCAGCACGATCTCGGTGTTCGCGACCGGGAGCCCGACCGTCCCGACGCGGCGGTGCCCCGAGCGCTTTGAGGGCGAGATGCAGAGCCCCATGGTCGCCTCGGTCAGCCCGTACCCCTCGACGACGACCGCGTCGGGCATGAGTGCCGCGATCCGCTCGGCCTGCGCGACGGCCATCGGGCTCGCCCCCGAGGTCACGGTGCGCACCGAGGACAGGTCGCGCGTCGCGGTGTCCGGGTGGGCGAGCAGGGCGTGGTACATCGCGGGCGCCCCGGTGAGCGTCGTGGCGCGGTGACGCTCGGCGTCGGCGAGGTAGGTGGCCGGGTCGAACCGGTCCTGGACGACGGCCGTGGTCCCGGTGACCAGGCCGATCGTCAGGCCGTTGGTGCCCATGGCGTGGAACCAGGGGGCGACGGCCAGCGACACCGCCTCGCCGAGCCGGACCGGGTGCTCCTCGGGCGGCGAGGTCTGCTCGACGGTGATCCCACCGTGCACGTCGGGCGCCGGCACCGCCCCCGCCG
>JAVXWR010000519.1:0-6714 GCA_032230725.1 Actinomycetota bacterium | reverse complement strand
GATCGGGCGGGCGCCCTCGGGACGGTCAGGGATCGATGAGGCCACGGAACAGGCTCCTTCAGTGCTCGACGACGGGGGCCGGGGCGGTGGGGGTGGCAGGTGCGTCGGGGGTCGGGGCGGGCGTCCGGTGGCGCAGGGCGGCGACGGAGACGAGCAGCACCCAGAGGGGGAAGACGAGCAGGGCGGCGGGGTTGTTCGTGACGCTGAGCAGCAGGAACGCGCCGAGCAGCCACCCGACGACGGCCCAGGGCCGGCTCAGCACGCCGCCGGCGTGCAGCAGCGTGGTCGTCGTGAGGACGAACATCCCGGCGCCCCGGACGGAGAAGACGAAGACCAGGCCGTACCCGACGGCGGTCAGCGCGCGGGCCGTGCCCGGGTCGACCGTCGCGGGGCCGCCGCGCGACGCGGCGAACGCGACCGCGCCGACGGCGGCGGTACCGGCGAACAGCATCGTCACGAAGATCGTGCCGGCGAGCAGGTTCAGCCCGTGGGCCATCCCGGACGGGCGCGGGGTGAGCGTGTCGAGCAGCGCGCGGATCGCGGTCATGTGCCAGAGGAACGCGATCCCGGCCAGCGGCACGAGGTAGAGCCCGATCGCGACGAACAGCGTGTCGCCGCCGTGGGCGTAGAAGGCGGTGTAGATCGCATCGGGGGCGTCGAGGTGCGGGGCCCGCCGGAGCAGGACGAGCGCGGCGACGAACAGGACGACGAATACGGCCCCGGACGCCGCGGCGATCACGCCGGGTCCCGACCGCGACGGCCCGCTCACCGCGGGCCCCGCGGGAGGGTCCCCGACGTCAGGGGCGCTCCGGGCTGGAGGTCCTCGAGGACCCGCAGCAGCTCGAGCGTCCCCGAGAACGGGTGTTCCGGGCCGGTCTCCGTGGCGACGGTGCCCTCGAGGCGGCCGTCTCCGGACCGGACGATGTCGAGCATGACCCGCATGGCCGAGCCACCTCCCTCGCAGTCACCGTGTGATGACGAGGGTGGCGGGCGCGAACGGGCACGCGTCCCGGTCGGCCCTTCCAGTCAGGGATCCAGGCGACCGAGGGTGACCGTCGCGGTGCGCAGCGTTCTCACCGGGTGGCGACGGCCCGCCGGTCCCGCAGCTCGGCCCGGGAGGTGACGCCGAGCTTCGCGTAGACGTTGGACAGGTGGTAGGCGACGGTGCGCGGGGAGACGAACAGCTCCCGCGCGACCTCGCGGTTGGTCAACCCCCGCACGACGAGCGCGACGACGGCGTCCTCGTGCGACGTCAGCCCCAGGGCCTCCTCCTCCGGCGAGGGCGTGAGCCCGGCGGCGTGCAGCAGCTCCTCGCACGGGGCGAGGAACGGCGTCGCGCCGAGCGCGGTGAGCCGGTCGCGCGCCGAGCGCAGCAGGTCGACGCCGGTGCGCCGCTCGCCCGTCGCGACCAGGTGGCGGCCGAGCTCGGTCTGCAGCCGGGCGCGGGCGAGCGGCACCTCCACCGTCCGCGCGGCCGCGAGTCCGGCCTCGAAGGCCGCCCGCGCCGTGCTCGGGTCCCCGTCGGCCTCCGCGAGCAGGCCCCGCAGGCGGGCGGCGTCGACTCGCGCGTGGCCCGCCGGCCGATCGGCGAGCCGCTCCTCGAGGGCCTCGACGGCGGCCCGGGCCTCGTCCACGCGGCCGAGGCGCAGCAGGGCCTCCCCGTGCAGTGCCCGCGGCCCGAGCGCCCCGATCGCGTCGGCCAGGGCCGCCACCTCCTGGCGCAGCAGCGGCTCGAGGGCGCGCAGCATGCCCCTCGCGTCGTCCTCGACGAGGGCGAGGAGCGCGCCGGCCGAGGCCGTGACGATCGTCGAGCCCCACCAGGCCGAGCCGGTCTCGACGACGGCGAGGTGGGCCCGGGCCTCGTCCGCGTGGCCGCGCAGGGCGTGCATCGCCGCGGCGTACCCGCGCACCATCAGCTCCGCGAACCCGCGCCCGGCGTCGCGCGCCGACGAGACGGCGAGCTCGACCGCGTCGAGGCCGTCCGCCTCCCCCGTCCGGTCCCGGACCATCGCGAGGTAGCCCGAGGCGACGCCGGCGGTGCGCACCGGCTGCCCCGCCCGGGCCAGGCGCAGCGCCTCGGCGAGGTCGCGCCCGGCGGCGGCGTCGTCGTCGGCCGCGGCGGCGAGGATGCCCCGCACGACGAGGGTGTCGGCGTACAGCGGCGTCCGGGCCTCCGGGGGGCCGGCGGCGACGTCGAGCACCGCGCGGGCGTCGTTCCCCCGTCCCTGGGCGGCGAGCCCGAGGATCAGCGCGAACCCCGCGGGCTGGCGCACCAGGGGACCGTTCCCGGGGTCGGCGAAGCAGGTCGCGGCCAGCTCGACGGCCGCCGCGGGACGGCCCTCGAGCACCGTCAGGAGCGCGAGGTCGGCGGTCGCGACCGCGCGGGTCCCGTCGTCGGGGCCCTGGGCCGCGGCGTCGAGCAGCGGCCGGGCGCGAGCCAGCCGGCCACGGAGCAGCGCGAGCCGCCCGAGCAGCACGTCGCGGACCGGACCCGGCCGCGCGGCGGCGACCTCGTCCTCGAACGGCATCGCACGCCCGATCTCCCCCGCCGCGAGCAGCACCTCCATCGCGCGGAAGACGCGGCGCTCGTGGTCGTCGGGGTCGACGGAGACGTCGGCGGCGGCGTGCCACAGGTCGGCGACGTCGAGCGGGGAGGACTCGGCGGCGACGTCCTCCGCGTGCCGTTCGAGGTCCGCCGCGAGCACCGGGTCCGGGCCCGAGGCGGCGGCGATCCGGTGCGTCAGTGCCGCGCGCCCGCGGACCAGCGCGGCGGCGGCCCGGTGCAGGGCCCGGCGTCGCGCCGGTGGCTGGTCGCCGTAGACCGCCGCCCGCAGCAGCGGGTGGACGAACCCGACCCCGCCGACCGGCCGGTCCCCGCGCTCGGTGAGCAGGCCCACGCGGACCCCCTCGTCCAGGGCGGCGGCGGGGTCCTGGACGGGGCCGAGCCCCGCGGCCTCGGCCAGGGCGGCCGCGTCGGCGAGGGCGCACGGCTCGCCGAGCACCGAGGCGGCGACGACGAGGGCCTGCCCGGCGGCGCTCGCCCGGGAGAGGCGCACGAGCACCACCGCGGCCAGGGAGCGCGGGGCGGGCAGCACGTCCGTGGTGGTGGCGGCGAGGACCTCGGGGGCGAGCTCCTCGAGCAGCGTCCGGGCGTGCAGGGGGTGGCCGCGGGTCCGCGCCCACAGCCGCTCGGCGGCACCCGTCGAGCCCAGCGGGCGCCCGAGGACCGCGGCCAGCTCGGACAGCTCGGCGGGCGCGAGACCGGCGAGCGGGAGCCGGCGCACGCCGTGCACCGACCCGAGCATGCGCTCCCAGCGGGGGTCGACCGCGGCGTCGTCGCCGTCGAGGAGGCCGGGGTCGGGAGTCCGGACCCCGAGCAGGACCACGACGCGGTCGTGGCGCAGCCGGCGCAGGACGAAGACCAGGGTGCGGACCGACAGGTCGTCGGCCCACTGCACGTCGTCGACCACCACCAGCAGCGGGTCGTCGGCGGGGACGGCGCCCAGCGCGGCGAGCAGGTCCGCGCCCACCACCATCGGGTCGGCGACGGGGGCCCGGGCGGGCCCGGCGAGCGGGTGCTGGGCGAGCAGTTCGGCGGGGAGCGCGGCGGCGAGCTGGTCGACGATGCCGTACGGCAGCGCCGACTCGGCCTCGTCACCGGTCGCGGTGAGCAGGTCGACCGGGCCCGCGCGGCCGATCGCGCTCGCGAGCAGCGCCGACTTGCCCATGCCCGCGGCACCGGGGATCCAGACCAGGCCCGGTTCGCCCCGGCGCGCGGCGGCGACCGTGTCCTCGATGGCCTCCAGCTCGGCCCGCCGGCCGACGAACGGCCGCCGGGGCGGCACCACCTGACGTCCGTTCACGGATCAAGCGCACACCGTCGGCGGGGGTCGTGTCCAGGGTCGTCCCGCCCGGCACCCGGACGGTGACGCGCCGGTCACCGCGCGTGCGTCACTCCCACTCGATGGTGCCCGGCGGCTTGCTCGTCACGTCGAGGACCACGCGGTTGATCTCGGCGCACTCGTTGGTGATCCGGGTGGAGATGCGCTCGAGGGTCTCGTAGGGGACGCGGGTCCAGTCGGCGGTCATGGCGTCCTCGCTGGAGACCGGCCGCAGCACGACGGGGTGCCCGTACGTGCGGCCGTCCCCCTGCACACCGACCGAGCGCACGTCGGCGAGCAGTACCACCGGGCACTGCCAGATCGTGCGGTCCAGCCCCGCCACCGAGAGCTCCTCGCGGGCGATGGCGTCCGCCCGCCGCAGCGTCGCCAGCCGGTCCGCGTCGACGGCGCCGATGATGCGGATCGCGAGGCCGGGGCCGGGGAAGGGCTGGCGCGCCACGATGGTCTCCGGGAGGCCGAGCTCGGTACCGACCGCGCGGACCTCGTCCTTGAACAGCGAGCGCAGCGGCTCGACCAGCGAGAACTGCAGGTCGTCGGGCAGCCCGCCGACGTTGTGGTGCGACTTGATGTTCGCCGCGCCGGAGCCGCCCCCGGACTCGACGACGTCGGGGTACAGCGTGCCCTGGACCAGGAAGTCGACACCCTCCCCCTCGGCCAGATCGCGGGCCGCGCCCTCGAACGACCGGATGAACTCCCGGCCGATGATCTTGCGCTTCTCCTCGGGGTCGACCACGTCCGCGAGCTCGCGCAGGAAGACCTCGGCGGCGTCGACGGTCACCAGGTCGACCCCCGTGGCGGCGACGAAGTCGCGCTCGACCTGGCCGCGCTCACCCTCGCGCAGCAGGCCGTGGTCGACGAAGACGCAGGTCAGCCGGTCCCCGATGGCCCGCTGGACGAGCGCCGCGGCGACCGCCGAGTCGACCCCGCCGGACAGCCCGCAGATCACCCGTCCCTCGGGCCCGACCTGCGCACGGATCGCCTCGACCGTCTCCTCGACGATGTTCGCCGCGGTCCAGTCCGGGGTGATGCCGGCGACGTCGCGCAGGAACCGCTCGAGGACGAGCTGTCCGTGCGGCGAGTGCCCGACCTCGGGGTGGTACTGCACCCCGGCGAGCTGCCGGTCGACGTCCTCGAACGCCGCCACCGGCGCGCCCGGCGACGAGGCCGTCGTCGTGAACCCCGCCGGCGCGGCCGTGACGCCGTCCCCGTGGCTCATCCAGACCGGGTGGGAGTCGGGGAGGTCGCCGTGCAGCCGGCCGGGATCGGTGACGTGCAGGTCGGTGCGCCCGTACTCGCGGTCCCCGGTGTGCGCGACCGTGCCGCCCAGCGCGGAGGCCATGAGCTGGAAGCCGTAGCAGATCCCGAACACCGGGACGCCGGTGTCGAAGAGCGCGGGATCGACGCTCGGCGCCCCCTCGGCGTACACCGACGCGGGACCGCCGGAGAGGACGATCGCGGCCGGGTCCTTCGCCAGCAGGTCGTCCACCGACGTCGTGTGCGGCACGACCTCGGAGTACACCGACGCCTCGCGGACGCGCCGGGCGATGAGCTGGGCGTACTGCGCGCCGTAGTCGACGACGAGGACGGGGTGCTCGCCACTGCTGGTCACGCACTCCATTGTGGCCGATGAGTTCCGCGGCCGACGCCGGTCCCACCGAGTATGAGCACCGTGACCACCGACGTCTGGCCCGCGATCCACGCCGAACGCGCCGCCCTCGTCGCCGATCTCATCGACCTCACCGCCGCGCAGTGGGCGATGCGCTCGCTGTGCCCGGACTGGACGATCGAGGAGACGGTGGCCCATCTCTCCGCTGCCGCGAGCGCTGGGCGGCTGCGGTGGCTGCGCTCGGCGGTCGGGGCCCGGTTCGACTTCGCGCTCCACAACCGGCGCCGACTCGACGAGCAGCTCGGCGCCACGCCCGCCGGGACGCTCGCGATCCTGCGCTCGAAGATCGGCGCCGCGGTCGCGCCGATGGGACCGACGGAGGCCTGGCTCGGCGAGGTCGTCGTGCACGGCGCGGACATCCGCCGCCCGCTCGGGCTCCCGACGCGGACTCCGGTCGAGGTGGCGACGACCGTCGCGGAGTTCTACGCCTCCCGCGACTTCGCCGTCCCGAGCCGCACCGCCGCCGCGGGCCTGCGCCTCGTGGCCGACGACGGGCCGTTCACGTCCGGCACCGAGGCCGACCCGCTGGTCACCGGCCCCACCCTCGCGCTGGTCATGGCGATGGCGGGTCGGGCGGTGTTCTGCGACGACCTCTCCGGCCCGGGGGTCCCGATCCTCCGCGCGCGCTGTTGACCAGGAAGTGCGCGTCGCACACACACCCCGGCCGAGGTCGCGCACGACCCTGACAGAACCTGCGCGTCGCGCACACACCGATCGAGGTTCCGACAGAACCGCCCCATCAGTGTGCGTCGCGCGCAGGTTCCTGCATCGTCGGCGGCCACCTCGCCAGAGGTGTGTGCGTCACGCGTCGATCTCCCCGTCGTCAGTCTTGCGCGCGGGGACGCAATGGTGGATCAGCGGCGGACCGAGAGCCCGACGCGCTGGAACTCCTTCAGGTCGGAGTAGCCCGTCTTCGCCATCGCCCGCCGCAGCGCCCCGAACAGGTTCACCGTGCCGTCCGCGGCGGGGGCGGGGCCGCGCAGCACCGCGGCGAGGTCGGTCCCGTGCTGGGGCACCCGGACGACGGCGGAGCGGGGCAGGTTGGGGTGCGCGGCCGCGGAGGTCCAGTACCAACCGCCGCCGGGCGCGTCGTCGGCGCCCGCGAGCTGCTCGCCGAGCATCACCGCGTCCGCGCCGCACGCGATG
>JAVXWR010000514.1:0-6615 GCA_032230725.1 Actinomycetota bacterium | reverse complement strand
CGGCGGGCTCCTGCCCGCGCTCGGCGGGCTGCCCGGGTACGCCACGCTCGTCGTCCCCGGCTACGGGCCGACGGTCGTCGTCGTGGGCCTGGTCGCCGTCGTGCTCGCGGTGCTGCTGCGCCGGCGGCTGGGGCGCGCGGGCACCGTCGTCGCCGTCGGGGCGGGTGTCGCGACGGCCGCGCTGGCGGTCGTCGTCGCGATCGTCGTCGCCACGACGGTCTCCGCGGGCGGCTCGGTGAACCCGCTGACCGCCGTCGCGCCCGGTCCGGGCCTCGCCCTGCCCGACGGCGACCCCGTCTACGCGACGGGCCCCGACGGCGTCCCGCTGCACGCCGCGGTGTGGAACCCCCGCGGGGCCACGGGCCCCGCCCCCGTGCTGGTCTACGTGCACGGCGGCGGGTGGGTCGGCGGCTCGGAGGTCGGCAACACTGCCGACATGCGCGCCTTCGCCGACCAGGGCCGCCTCGTGATCAGCGTCGCGTACACCCTCGCGACCGACACCCGCCCGACGTGGGACCTCGCGGGCCCGCAGGTCGCCTGTGCACTCACCCAGGTGGCGGCCCTGGCACCCGGGCTCGGTGGGGACCCCGGGCGGATCGTGCTCGCCGGGGATTCCGCGGGCGGGCAGCTCGCGGTGTCGGTCGCCTACCACGCGGCGTCGGGCACCCAGGCGTCCTCGTGCGGCGGGGTGGTGCCGGTGCCGCGCGGGGTGGTCGTGCAGTACCCGGCGGTCGACCTCGTCGACGCCTACGCCCACGGCACCGACCCCGGCCACCCCGGGGTGTCGGACCACTACCTGCTCGACTACTACGTCGGGGGCAGCCCGCAGCGGGTGCCCGACCGCTACCGCGCGCTCTCCGGCGTCCCCGCGATCACCCCGCGGGCCCCCGCCACGCTCGTCCTCGGCCCGACCCGCGACGAGCTCGTGCCCCCGGAGGGCGTCACGCGGTTCGCCGACGCGGCGCGGGCGGCGGGTGTCGACGCGACGCTGGTGCGCGTCCCGTTCGCCAACCACGCCTACGACATGCTCGGCACCGGGTCGCTGGGCAACCAGGCGAGCGTCACGATCCGCGAGCACTGGCTGGACCAGCACGGCTGGTGACCGGTGCTCAGCGCAGGATCTCCACGAGCAGCACCCACGCACCCACGAGTCCGCCGCCGAGCGCGAACCCGATCGCCGGCGCGAGCCAGACCAGCCCGCCGAGCCCGCCGGCGAGCAGCCCGACCCCGGCGAGCAGGGTGCCCACGACGAGGACGACCGGCGGCAGCACCGTCGCGAGCAGCCACGCCGCGAGGGGGACCTCGGGGATCGGACGGGGGAGCATCACGGCGAGGCCCGCGCCGACCGCCACCGCCAGCACGACGAGCACGACGCCGAGCACCGTCGCGCCCCAGGGCACCAGGACGGCGAGGGCCAGGAAGACCGGCGAGGCGAGCAGGACGAGCGCGGACGCGGCGCGCGCGGTGGTGTGCGGCGAGCCCACCACCGACGAGATGTTGATGGAGAGGGCCACGAACAGCAGGCCGGCGAGGGCGGCGGCGGCGCCGGCGGTGGCGACCGCGAAGTCGCTCCAGGCCGCGGGGTCGCCCAGCGCCGGGGGGTCGGTCACGGCGGTGGGATCGGTCACGGCGGCGAGTCTGCCTCCCCGTCGCCGGGCCCCGCCAGGTCCACGACCGCGAGCGAGCCCGCGTCACGTAGGGCCTTGCGGTCGGAGTCCGCGAGGTCGGCGAGCACCCGGTAGGTGAGGGTCATCGGGTCGATGCCCAGGGCGCGGGCGGCCTCGGCCTCGAGGCGCTCCAGCACCGTCTTCGACACCAGCGTCTGCCCGCCCGTCGCGACGTGCTCGATCCGGGCGCACTCGTTGACCTCGTCGCCCAGCGCCGTGACCTCCAGGCGGCCGCCGGTGACGATCTGGCCGATGTAGAGGTTGGCGCCCCAGTGCACGCCGAGGTTCACCCGGCAGTCGGCGACCGCCACCCCCACGCCCTCCCCGGCGAGCTCCTCGACGATCGCCCGCACCGCCCCCGGGAACGCGAGCGCGACGGCGAGGGCCGCGGCCGCGGCGTCGGAGTCGCCGGGGTGACCGTCGCCCTCGGCCTGGGCGGCCAGGAAGAACGCGCTCGCGCCGTCGCCGGCGTGCTTGCCGACGATGCCGGCGTGGCGGGCGACGAGGTCGTCGAAGGTCGTGGTGAAGCGGCGGATCAGCTCGAAGTACGCCGGGGTGGGCAGGAGGCGGGAGAGCGGCCCGGAGGAGTCGATGTCGGCGAACACGACCGCCGCCGGCCGCCGGCGCGGCTCGGTGAGGTCGGCCATGCGCGTGAACATGGCCTCGTCGCCCTCGCTGACCAGCGCGAGCACGCGCGCGGGCAGCAGGGGCGCGAACACCAGCGCGGTGCCGGCGAGCGTCCCGTCCGCCGCCCGCACCGTCACCCCGAGCATCCCGACGGGGCGGCGCCGCTGCGCCAGGTTGAGCTCCACCGGCGAGACCCACACCGGGGCGGGCTCGTTCCCCGCCGCGAAGCGTCGCTCGAGGTCCTCGCGCAGCGCCCGCCGCGCGTCGGCGGAGAGCATGGCCGACCAGAGCGGCAGCTCCAGTCCCTCGCCGAGGTGGAGGCCGTAGCCGATCTCGGTGGACCCGTCGGCCCCGGCCAGCTCGAGCATCTGCTCGGAGACCCAGCGCAGCCGGCCCTCGCCGTCGTAGACCTGGGAGGCGGTGCGGCTCGCCTCCAGGGCGTCGATCACGGCCTGCCGGAGCCCGGGGAGCCGATCGTCCACCGAACGGACGCTAGTGGTGCCCCGTCGGGTCGCGCGTTCCGGGGCGGACGCGCCACTCCACCGGGGTTGTCCCAGCCCGGAAGTGACATGGACCACACCGGCGCGCTACGTTCATCAAATGAACGCGGCGGGGCCCGGATCACCCGCGGGACTGCGCGAGGCGAATCGTCGCCGCGTGCTGGACGCGGTGCTGGTGGCGGGTGAGCCGACGCAGTCGGGCATCGCCTCGGCCACCGGGCTGGCGCCCGCCACGGTGTCGAACATCGTGCGCGACCTCGTCACGACCGGCAGCCTGACGGCGACGACGACCGTCCGCGGGGGGCGGCGCGTCCGTGCGGTCCGCCTCGTGCCGCCCGCCGGCTTCGTCGCCGGGGTCGACTTCGGGCACCGGCACGTCCGCGTCGGGCTCGCCCGGGCGGCGGACACCGTGCCGCAGGCCGCGGCGGACGGATCCCCGGAGCCGCCCCCGACGCTGCTCGCCGAGGTCGACGCCGACCTCCCCGGCGGTCACGGCGTCGACGACGGGCTGGACACGGCCGCCACCCTGCTCGCGGAGGCGCTGGCGGCGGCCGGGGTCGCGCCCTCCTTGCTGCGGGGCGTCGGGATCGGCCTGCCCGCGCCGGTCGACCACCGCACCGGCGCCGTCGGCGAGCCCGGGATCCTGCCGGGCTGGGTCGGGGTCGAGGCGGCCGCGCGGGCCACCGCCCGGCTCGGCGTCCCGGTCGCCGTCGACAACGACGCCCTGCTCGGCACGCTCGCCGAGCAGGCCTGGGGGGCGCTCACCGGGGTCCGGGACGCCATCTACCTCAAGCTCGCCGACGGGGTCGGGGCCGGCCTCGTCCTCGACGGGCGCCCCTATCGCGGGCGCGCCGGGACGGCGGGGGAGATCGGCCATGTGGTGGTGGCCGACGACGCGGGCGGCCCGACCGGCGGGCCGGGGGGCACGGTGTGCCGCTGCGGCAACCGCGGCTGCCTCGAGACCTGGGCGTCGACGACGACCGTGGTCGGGCTGCTGGAGCCGCTGCTGGGACGGCCGCTGTCGATCGCCGAGGTGGTCGCGCGCGCCCGCGGCGGGCACGCTCCCTCGCGGCGCGTCCTCGCCGACACCGGCGGCCACGTCGGGCGGGCCCTCGGAGGGCTCTGCAGCGTCCTGACCCCCGCCCGCGTCGTCGTCGGGGGCGAGCTCGCGCAGGCAGGTGAGCTGTTGATCGGGCCGCTGCAGGCCGCTCTCGAGCGGTGGGCGCTGCCGGGGGCGGCCGAGGGTGTCGAGGTCGTCGAGGCCCGGCTCGGGGCCCGCGCCCACGTGTTCGGGGCGGTGGCGCTGGCGGGGGAACTCGTCCTCGCCGCGCACGGATGATCACACCCGACGGGGACCGCCGGATCGTGCCAAGATCACGGGTGTGCGTTCATCCGTTGACCGCGGGACCGCGCGCACCTAGCCTGTGAACCGCGTCACACGCCACGGCGGTGCAGGCGCACGTCGACGTGGAGGTCGCACCGATGAGCGCGCGAGCGTCCGAGCTGCCCGCCCCCGAGGCGGTGCTCGCCGACCGCGGCGAGGGCAGGACTCCGGCCGTCTTCCTGGACTACGACGGCGTGCTGACGCCGATCGTCGACAACCCCTCCGACGCCGTGATGGGGCCGGAGATGCGCCGCATCGTCTCCGAGCTGGCGCAGCGGGCGAGCGTGTGCGTGGTGTCGGGGCGCGACCGCGGGGTGGTCACCGAGCTCATGGGCCTCGACGACCTCATCGTCGCCGGCAGCCACGGCTTCGACATCTACGACCCGCGCCACGGGGTGATCACCCACGACGCGTCCTCCGGGTTCGAGGAGCTCGTCGAGAAGGTCACCGCGGAGGTCTCCGAGCGCGCCGGCGCGATCGACGGGACGCTGGTCGAGCCCAAGCACGCGTCGGTCGCGCTGCACTACCGCGCGGTGGACCCGGCCCGGCACGCCGAGGTGGCGGAGCTCGTCGACGGCGTCCTCGCCGCGCACCCCGGCGAGCTGCGGGTGACCCCCGGCAAGTTCGTCCACGAGATCCAGCCGAAGATCGACTGGAACAAGGGCCGCGCCGTCGAGCACCTGCTCGACGTCCTCGACCTGCGGGGTCCCGGCGTCCTGCCGGTGTACCTCGGCGACGACGTCACCGACGAGGACGCGTTCCGCGCGCCCAGCATCGCCGGCGGCGGGCTCGGGGTGCTCGTGATCGACCCCGCCGACGCCCCGGCCCGCGAGACCGCCGCGTCCGCCGTCATCCCCGACGTCGACGGCGTGGCCCGCTTCCTCGACGCGCTCGCCCGATGACCCGGCCCCGCTCCGCCGCGCCGACGGGGCCTGCGGGTCCACCCCTGTCCACGCCCGACCGAGCCGGGAGGAGACCGCAGTGACCACTGCCGCCACCGACCACGCCCCCATCGCGATCCCGGAGGACGCCGCGGACACCGACGGCTGGACCCTGACCTGGGAGGGCATCGACTCCGACGAGGAGGGCCTGCGCGAGGCCCTGACCTCCACGGGCAACGGGTACTTCTGCACCCGCGGGGCGGCGGAGTGGGAGGACACCGATCCGCCCGCGCACTACGCCGGCACCTACGCGCACGGCGCCTACAACCGCGAGACGACGATCCTCGGCGGCCGCCCGGTGCTCAACGAGGACCTGGTCAACCTGCCGAACTGGCTCGTCCTCATGCTGCGCATCGAGGGCGAGGAGGCGATCACGCTCGACAACGTCGAGGTGCTCGAGTACTCGCACTCCTACGACATCCGCACCGCGATGCTGCGCCGCCACTTCCGCTTCCGGGACCGCGCGGGCCGCGAGACGACGCTGCGCAGCCGCCGCTTCGTCTCCATGGCGCACAGCCACCAGGCGGCGATCGAGTGGGTGCTGACCCCCGAGAACTGGTCCGGGCAGATCGGCATCGTCTCGGCGATCGACGGGCGCGTCGACAACGACATGGTCGCCCGGTACCGCGACCTCGAGGGTCGCCACCTCGACCCCGTCACCCCGCGGACCTTCGGTCCGGAGATCATCGCGCTCAAGGTCCGCACCCGGCAGTCGAACCTCTACATCTCCGAGGCCGCCCGCACCCGGGTGGCGCGCAGCCGGGGCCGCTCCTGGCAGGCCGTCGAGCCGAAGCGCTCGTTGCACCAGTTGAACGACTACATCCAGCAGGTGCTCGACCTCGAGGCCCACGAAGGGGAGTCGATCAAGGTCGAGAAGCTGGTCTCGTTCTTCACCAGCCACGACAACGCGATCACGGAGACGCTGACGGCCGCGGGCCGCCACGTCGAGCGCTACCCGGACTTCGCGGAGGCCCTCGCCGAGCACGAGTCGGCCTGGACCGAGCTCTGGGACGTCTGCGCGATCGACCTGCCGTCGGAGCCCCGCGTGCAGCTGCTGCTGCGCTTCCACACCGCGCACATCCTGCAGGTCTGCTCCCGGCACACCGCCCGCCACGACGCGGGCGTCCCCGCCCGGGGTCTCAACGGCGAGGCCTACCGCGGCCACGTGTTCTGGGACGAGCTCTACGTCTACCCGTTCCTCGACTTCCGCCTGCCCGAGGTCACCCGCGGCCTGCTGATGTACCGCTACCGCCGCCTCGCCGAGGCGCGGGCGGCGGCCGTCGAGGCGGGCTACGCGGGGGCGATGTTCCCGTGGCAGTCCGGCTCCGACGGCACCGAGGAGACGCAGGTCGTCCACCTCAACCCACTGTCGGGCCAGTGGGACCCCGACCACTCGCACAACCAGCGCCACGTCAACGCCGCGATCTTCTACAACGTCTGGCAGTACTACCAGGCCACCGACGACCTGGAGTTCCTCCGCGACTACGGCGCCGAGC
>JAVXWR010000509.1:0-3969 GCA_032230725.1 Actinomycetota bacterium | reverse complement strand
TCCTCATGGCCGACCTCGGGTCCGCCACCACGCAGGAGGTCGTCGGCAAGCTCCGCGAGCGCATCGCCTCACGCGGGGTGCGGACCCCCGAGGAGGTGCGCGAGCTGCTGCGCGAGGTGCTCATCGAGACCCTCGGGACCGGCCTGGAGCGCTCGGTGCACGCGCTGGCCCACGACGGCCGGCCCGCTGTCGTGCTCGTCGTCGGCGTCAACGGCACCGGCAAGACGACGACCACCGGCAAGCTCGCGCGGGTGCTGGTCGGGGGTGGGCACGAGATCGTCCTCGGGGCCGCGGACACCTTCCGCGCGGCGGCGGCCGAGCAGCTCCAGACGTGGGGCGAGCGGGCCGGGGCGCGCGTCGTGCGCGGCGCCGAGGGCGCGGACCCCGCGAGCGTCGCGTTCGACGCCGTGAAGAAGGGCGCCGAGGCCGGGGTCGACGCGGTGCTGCTCGACACCGCGGGCCGGCTGCACACCAAGACCGGGCTGATGGACGAGCTCGGCAAGGTCAAGCGGGTCGTGTCCCGGCAGGCCGAGGTGGACGAGGTGCTCCTCGTCCTCGACGCCACCACCGGTCAGAACGGGCTGACGCAGGCCCGCGTGTTCGGTGAGGTCGTGGAGGTGACCGGCGTGGTGCTGACCAAGCTCGACGGCACCGCCAAGGGCGGCATCGTCTTCCAGGTCCAGCGCGAGCTCGGCGTCCCGGTCAAGCTCGTCGGCCTCGGCGAGGGCCCCGACGACCTCGCGCCGTTCGAGCCCGAGGCGTTCGTCGACGCACTCCTGCGCTGACCGGCCTCGGCGCCGGCGACCGGTCGGGCATGATGTCGCCGTGAGCGTCCGCCGCTGATCGGGTGATCAGACGCGCGAACGAGCGTCGGCACGTGTTGCACACCGTGAGCAGTTGGTGAGTGACTTGGCCCACTCCCCCACGCGATGTCCGGTTCGGTGACGTGATGGTCACACCCGGTGGGCGCCTGTTAACTGCGGCGAAACAGACGCCGACGGCGCCCGAAACACAGCCTGCGCATCCTTCCCTCCCAGTGATCGCCCCACAGTCGGTGTGCAGGAGGGACGAACGACCGTGTTGAATGCCGGTAGTACCGCGTGGGTACTCGCCAGCGCTGCGCTGGTGATGCTCATGACCCCAGGACTCGCCTTCTTCTACGGCGGCATGGTCCGCTCGAAGAGCGTCCTGAACATGCTCATGATGAACTTCATGTGCCTCGCGATCGTCGGGGTGCTGTGGTGCCTCTACGGCTTCTCGCTCGCGTTCGGCTCGGACTCGTTCGCTGGCCTGATCGGGAACTTCCAGTACCTGGGCCTGGGCAACACGTTCCCGGACGCGTCGCAGGCGGTGGTCGGGAGCAGCACCGGGGACGGCATCCCTGTGCTCGCCTTCGCGATGTTCCAGCTGATGTTCGCCGTCATCACCCCGGCGTTGATCTCCGGCGCCGTGCCGGAGCGCATCAAGTTCTGGAGCTGGGGCCTGTTCGTCGTGCTCTGGTCGACGATCGTCTACTTCCCGGTGGCCCACTGGGTGTTCTCGTTCGACGGCTACTCGGGCGAGAAGGGCGGCTGGATCGCCAACTCCCTGAAGGCGCTCGACTTCGCCGGTGGAACCGCGGTCCACATCAACGCCGGTGCGGCCGGCCTCGCGCTCGCACTCGTGCTCGGCAAGCGGCGCAACTGGCCGCGCGACCCGGGCCGTCCGCACTCACTGCCGTTCGTGCTCCTCGGCGCCAGCCTGCTGTGGTTCGGCTGGTACGGCTTCAACGCCGGCTCGGCCCTGGGGGCCAACTCGACGGCCGCGGTCGCCTTCACGACGACCACCGTGGCCACCGCGGCGGCGACCATCGGCTGGCTCATCGTCGAACAGCTCCGTGACGGCAAGCCGACCACGCTCGGTGCCGCTTCGGGTGCCGTCGCCGGCCTCGTCGCGATCACCCCGGCGTGTGCCTACGTGAACCCGGTCGGCGGCCTGGCGATCGGCGTCATCGCCGGTGCCGTCTGCGCCCTCTGCGTGTCGATCAAGTTCCGCCTCGGGTTCGACGACTCGCTCGACGTCGTCGCCGTCCACCTGGTCGGCGGTCTGACCGGCACCCTTCTCATCGGGTTCTTCGGCACCACGTCGCTGAACGCGTCGAGCGCCGACGGCCTGTTCTACGGCGGCGGGTTCGACCAGCTGGGCAAGCAGGCGGTGGCGGCGTTCTCGGTTCTCATCTACTCGTTCGTCGTCACCTGCATCATCGCGCTGCTGATCAAGCACACGATCGGGTTCCGTGTGAGCGACGAGGAGGAGGCCGCGGGCATCGACGAGTCCGAGCACGCCGAGTCCGGGTACGACTACTCCGGCCTCAGTGGTGGAGGGAACTCCTCGCTCCTGGGCGCCGGCGCTGCCGGGTCCTCGATGCCCGCGACTCCCAGGGAGGGTGCTCCGCGATGAAGATGGTGACCGCGATCATCAAGCCGTTCGTGCTGGAGGATGTGAAGGGGGCGCTCGAGCAGCTCGGCGTCCTGGGCATGACCGTCAGTGAGGTCCAGGGCTACGGCCGCCAGAAGGGCCACACCGAGGTCTACCGCGGGGCCGAGTACTCCGTGGACTTCGTGCCCAAGGTCCGTATCGAGGTCGTCACCGACGACCCGACCGCGGAGAAGGTGCTCGACGCGATCACCGAGACGGCCCGCACCGGCAAGATCGGTGACGGCAAGGTCTGGGTGACCCCGGTCGAGACCGTGGTGCGCGTGCGCACCGGCGAGCGCGGGGCGGACGCCCTCTAGCTCGCAGGGCGCGTCCGGTGTGCCGCGGCGCCGGGACCGGTCCCTCGGGATCGGCCCCGGCGCCGCGTGCCCGTGCGCCCGGCTCGGCGCCGGTCCCGCCCGGGCCCCGCGCCACCACACCATCGTGACGGCGGGGAGAGGGCGGGACGGGCATGGTCGCTGCGTCGGGGGCGGGCGCTCCGGGGACGTCGGGACCCGCGGGGCGGTCCGGAGCCGGGAGGGAGTCCGGAGCCGACCCGGCGGAGTCCCCCGCGGTCCCGGACGGGTCGGTACCCAGGGTGTCGGGGGAGTCCGACGAGGGCGCCGCCGTCGACCTGGTCCGGGCCCGCACCGCGTTGCTCACCCCGCCACCGGGGGCCCGCCGGCTCGGACCGGCCGCCCTGCGCGAGGCGCTCGTCGAACTGCACGACTTCTGGCTCGCCACCCGCGCCGCGGCCGTCGGCGTCGGGGAGGAGACCGGCACCGCGCTCGTCGCGGTCGGGGCCCTCGGACGCCGCGAGCTCGCCCCCTGGTCCGATCTCGACCTGGTCCTGGTGCACGACGGCAAGGGGAAGCAGAAGGGCGGCCGCAACGATCCTCCCGGCGAGGTCGCCCGCATCGCGGACGCGCTCTGGTACCCGCTCTGGGACGCCGGCATCGGGCTCGACCACTCGGTGCGCACCGTCGGCGAGGCCGTCGGTGTCGCCACGGAGGACCTGCGCGTGGCCCTCGGCCTGCTGGAGGTCCGGCTCCTCGCCGGCGACGCCGAGCTGGCCGAGCGCCTCTCCACCTCGGCCCGACAGGCGTGGCGCGCGGGCATGCGTGGCCGGTTCGACGAGCTCGTCGAGACCACCCGGGGCCGCTGGCAGCGCTCGGGCGAGGTGGCCCACCGCGTCGAGCCCGACCTCAAGAACGGCCGCGGCGGACTGCGCGACGTTCAACTCCTCAACGCGCTCGCCATCGCGCAGCTGGCCGACGGTTACCCCAGCCGGGCGCTGTCGTCTCCGATGGGCACGCTTGGCGATGCGCACCTTTCGCTGCTGAACGTGCGCACCGAGCTGCACCGCGTCTCGCGCAAGGGGCGCGAGATGCTCCTCGCCCAGTTCGCGGACGAGATCGGCGCCGCATTGCACATCGGCGACCGATTCGATTTGGCCCGCGTGCTCAGTGACGCCGCACGCACCATCAGCTACTACGTCGATGCCGGACTGCGTAC
>JAVXWR010000496.1:0-3439 GCA_032230725.1 Actinomycetota bacterium | reverse complement strand
CCTGCTCCAAGGCGACGAACGAGATGAACTACGTCGCGCAGAAGTTCGCGCGGGTGGTGATGGGGTCCAACAACGTGGACTCCTGCAACCGCACTTGACACGCTCCCAGCGTCGTCGGTCTGACGGCGGTCTTCGGTGCCGGTGGTGGCACCAGCGCGTACGCCGAGGTCGAGGACACCGACCTCGTCCTGCTGTGGGGCTCGAACGCGCGCGAGACCCACCCCATCTACTTCCACCACGTGCTCGCGGGGCTGCGCAAGGGCGCCGAGCTCTACGTCGTCGACCCGCGGCGCACCGCCACTGCGAAGTGGGCGCGTGGTCACCTCCCCCTCGACGTCGGGACCGACATCGCGCTCGCCCACGCCATGGGCCGGGTGATCCTCGACGAGGGCCTGGAGAACCGGCCGTTCATCGAGCGCGCGACGACCGGGTTCGACGAGTACGTCGCGGCCGTCGAGCCGTGGACACTCGAGCGCGCCGCGGCGGTGACCGGCGTCGACGCCGGTCTGATCCGCGATACCGCCATCGCCTACGCGACGGCCGACCGCGCCCAGCTGTGCTGGACGCTCGGCATCACCGAGCACCACAACGCCGTCGACAACGTCCGTGCCCTGATCGACCTCGCGCTGCTCACCGGGCACGTCGGGCGCTGGGGCTCGGGCCTGGTGCCGCTGCGCGGGCAGAACAACGTGCAGGGCGGCGGCGACATGGGCGCCATCCCCAACCGGCTGCCCGGCGGGTACGACGTGGAGGACGAGACCGAGCGCGCCCGCTTCGAGCGCGCGTGGGGCGCGCCGATCCCGCCGGCGAAGGGCCTGCACCTCGCGCAGATGTTCGAGTCGATGGAGCGCGGCGAGATCCGGGCGGTCTACGTCGTCGGGGAGAACCCCGCCGAGTCCGAGGCCGACGTGGCGCACGCCCGCGCGCTGCTCTCCGGGCTCGACCACCTCGTCGTCCAGGACATCTTCCGGACCGCCACCGCCGAGCTGGCCGACGTGGTCTTCCCGAGCTGCGCCGACTGGTGCGAGTACGAGGGCACCGTCACCTCCTCGGAGCGCCGGGTCCAGCGGGTCCGCAAGGCGATCGACCCGCCGGGGCTCGCCCGGCCCGACACCCACATCCTCTGCGCGCTCGCCACCGAGCTCGGGCACGACTGGGGCGAGCCGACCGCCGAGCAGGTGTGGGACGAGCTGCGGTCGGTGTCGCTGGACTGGCACGCGGGCATGTCCTACGCGCGGCTCACCGAGCACGGCGGCCTGCAGTGGCCGTGCCCGGCGGTCGGCCCCGACGGCGGGGAGCACCCCGGGACCCCGACGATGCACACCCGGCTCTGGGAGCGCGACCCCGCCGCCCGTGGTGTGCCCGCCCCGTTCGCCGCGGTCGAGCACGCCGGGCCACTGGACGTGCTCACCGCCGAGTTCCCGCTGCGTCTGACGACGGTGCGCAGGCTCGACTCGTACAACTCGGGCGTGCAGACGGGCGGGTACTCCTCGCCGCTGCGCCGCGAGGAGGCGCTGTGCGTCGACCCCGCGGACGCCCGCGCGCTCGGCGTCGTCGACGGGGAGACGGTGCGGGTGGTGTCGCGGCGCGGCGCCGTCGAGGCCCCGGTCCGGTTCGACGAGGCCGCGCGCCCCGGGCTGGCGTTCATCACGCCCCACTTCTCCGAGCAGGTCGACGTCAACCTGATCACCAACGAGGCGTGGGACCCGCAGTCCGGCACCTCGGAGTTCAAGGCGACGGCGGTCCGGATCGAGAAGCTCCCGGAGCGTCAGGAAAGCCTCGTTGCGGACACTGGACGTCAGCAACGGGACTTTTCTGACATGCCCCGGGTCCCGGTGGCCGGCTCATGAGAGGCCTGTGACGATGGGGAACTCCGCGTGGACCTGAGGCTGCTGCCCGACGCCCCCACCGACGCCGAACGGGACGCCGTCGACGCCGTCGTGCCCGAACATCCCGGCACCGTAGGCATCCTTCCGGCCGGTGAGCGCCGCGACCTGCTGCTGCCCGCCTTCCACGCCGTCATGGACGCCGTCGGGTGGATCAGCCGCGGGGCGCTCGGGCACGTCTGCGCGCGGCTCGGGGTCCCGCCGGCCGAGGCGTACGGCGTCGCCACCTTCTACGCGCTGTTCTCGGTCACCCCGCGCGCGCCGCGGATCGCGCACGTCTGCGACGACGTCGGGTGCGCGGCGTTCGGCGGGGAGGCGCTCTGCGCCGCGCTGGAGGAGCGCCTCGGGGCGCCGGGCACCCGCGAGGACGTGAGCTGGACCCGCAGCCCGTGCCTGGGCATGTGCGAGCGGGCCCCGGCCGTGTTCCTGCAGCGGGCCTCCGCCGACGCGCCCACCGAGGAGCCCGAGCACGCCCAGATCGCCCCGGCCGACGCCACCTCGGTGCTCGCCGGCCTCGGCGGCGCGGAGATCCCCGGCCCCGATCCGGTGGTCTCCACCCCGCAGTCCGGGGAGCCCGGTCTGTACCTCCTCGGCAAGGTCGGGGTCGCCGACCCGGCCGACCTCGACTCCTACCGCGCGGCCGGCGGGTACGCCGGGCTGCGCCGCGCGCTCGCCGTCGGGCCGGCCCGCGTCGTCGACGAGATCACGGTCGCGTCGCTGACCGGCCGCGGTGGCGCCGCGTTCCCGACCGGCACGAAGTGGGCCGCCGTCGCCGGCTCCCCCGAACCCGAGAAGTACCTGGTCTGCAACGCCGACGAGTCCGAGCCCGGCACCTTCAAGGACCGCGTGCTCATGGAGGCCGACCCGTTCGCGCTGGTCGAGGCGATGACGGTCGCGGGGATCGCGGTCGGCGCGCGCACCGGCTACCTCTACGTCCGCGGCGAGTACCCGGCCGCGGAGCGGGCGATCCGGCACGCCGTCGCGGCGGCGCGACACCACCGGCTGCTCGGCGACGACGTCATGGGCTCAGGCCGAGTGTTCGACCTCGAGGTCCGCCGCGGCGCCGGCGCCTACATCTGCGGCGAGGAGACCGCGCTGATGAACTCGCTCGAGGGCCGCCGCGGCGAGCCCCGGGCGAAGCCGCCGTTCCCGACGGTCGCGGGTCTGTTCGGGAAGCCCACGGTGATCAACAACGTCGAGACGCTGATCAACGTGCTGCGCATCGTCACCGAGGGCGGCCCGGCGTTCGCCTCGGTCGGCTCGGGCCGCTCGACCGGGACGAAGCTGTTCTGCCTCTGCGGGACAGTGGCCCGACCGGGGGTCTACGAGGTCGACATGGGCACCACGCTGCGGGAGCTCCTCGAGCTCGCCGGCGGGGTGCCGCCGGATCTGCGGGCGATCCTGCTCGGCGGCGCGGCGGGCTCGTTCATCACCCCGGACCAGCTCGACGTGCCGCTCACGCTGGAGGACACCCGCGAGATCGGGGCGACGCTCGGGTCCGGGGTCGTCCTGTGCCTCGACGGGACCGTCGACATGGCGAAGATCCTGCGGCG
>JAVXWR010000476.1:0-2573 GCA_032230725.1 Actinomycetota bacterium | reverse complement strand
CGAAGCCGAGTATCAAGGTCGCTTCAACGCAGAAGAGCCAGATCGTGAACCCGGGGATCACCCATCGCGTCAGCCCGATTCCGACCACCGCGAGCAACATCCCGTAAGCGATGACGCGGTACCACTGGTGGTACCGCCTCGTCGGCTCGACCCCGCCCTTCTTGCTCGCGTCGTTTGCATTCATCAAGACGACCGTGACGATGCAGCCGAAGAGGGCCGTCGCCGAGATCTCGTGGCCGTACCGAGCGAACAGCTGCGGGAACAGGAGGAAGACGGCAATGCCACCGACCAACGCGACGAGACACACCGCCGCCGAGATCCTGCTAGGAGCATCCAGCTTGCCATCCGCCCCCACATAGCGCCCAGGTCCGAGCCACACGCTCACCGCGACTGCGACCACGCCGATCAGCAGCACCGCCGTCACGTTGTTGGCGATGGCGGACGAGATCTCGGCAGCCGACGGTACGTTGGTGGCGTCACAAGCATCAGGCTGGATCTTCGTCGGCACGAACGACACGATGAACGCGAGGAAGCCGGCGAAGTCCAGCAGCACGTTCTCAGCGGGCGTCGTCCCGCGATAGATGATCAGACCGGCACCAACAGCGGATAGGGCAGCGACGAACACCGGGCGCGCCGGTGTGTAGTAGTACGCGCTGATCGACGGCTGCAGGCATACAGCCCCGGCCAGCGCGGACGCGACAATCTCGAACACAACGGCGGCGGCGAGGAGCCCGACCAGCAGGACCATCGCCGCGCGCAGGCCCCGGTAGGTCTGATCGACGGACTCGCGGCTCTCCGGTGTCACGTTCTCCGGTGTCACGGCGAGGCCTCCTCACTTGATACGCGGCGCAACGATGTCACGCTCCGCGTTCGTGTCATTACGGATGCGGCCACTTGGTCGGCACTCATGAAGATCACGAGGTGGCCGTCTCACGTCACGACGCCACGCCGCTCACCAGCGAGGAACTCGTACACCACCTCCTGCTGCGTTGACGCAGCCGGCCTCACAGACTCGGCCGCGACCCGGCATGTTTGGCCACGCCTTGTTCAGGGTACCGATGACCGTGATCTTGGGAGCGCCGCCGTACACACCGGTACGGCGAGACCGTAGACGCGAGTTCACCTACGGCCCGCGCCCGACCAACCACATTTCCTTCTGGGGTTCCCCCGAGAGACGAGGTCACTGCGTGATGGCGAACAACTCCTCCTTTGCCGCAATCGGGAGCGGCACGGCACCGGAGGACCCCGCCCTGGCCAATACCACCGACCGGCTCATCGTTGAGTTCCGCGGAGAGGTGGACGTGGCCGCCATAGGCCGGGTTGTGCTCAGCTGTCGCGAGGAGCTGCGGGGCGCACCAGCCGGAGCCCTCCCCGAGCTCATCGAGCGCCTGGCCCGGCAACGCCTGCTGTCAACCCTCCCCACCGCTATCCCTCCGCTTCCGTGACCTGCCGTCGGGGGCGGCCGTTTCCCAGCGCGACGGCCAGCATCGCCTCTCGACGCTGCCCGGCACCCCAGCGCGAGCCAGTCACGACTACGTCCGCAACGGCACCTCGAGCCTCTACGCCGCGCTGGACATCGCGACCGGAAAGGTCATCGGGTACGCCGGTCCATGTCGAGCACGGTCGCGGCCAGGACCTGGACGCCGGTGACGATGTGCTCGAGCTCGGTCCACTCGTCCGGACAGTGGCTGCGACCGCCGCGCGAGGGCACGAAGATCATCCCCATCGGGCACAGACGGGCCATGTGCACGGCGTCGTGCGTCGCACCACTTGGCACCGCCTCCCACGCGATACCCAGCGCATCCGCTGCTCCGGACACGACCTCGTGCACCTCACCGCTCGCCGGGACGGAGACGTTGTCGGTGGACCACTGGACGTCGACGTCGACCCCGTAGCCCTCGGCCTTGGCCCGGATCTCGTCGGCCAACCGGCGTGTAGCAGAGGACAGCCAGGCGGTATCCACGCTGCGCATCTCCGCGTGCATTCGCACCGTTGCGGGGACCACGTTGGCAGATCCGGGCTCGGAGATGAGCCGGGAGGTGGTGGCGACACCATGCACGGGTGCACCGCAGCCCTCCCGCCGGACGGCGAGCACCGCCTCCGCCGCCGCGACCAACGCGTCGCGCCGGTCGCCCATCGGCATCGTGCCCGCGTGGTCCGGCCTGCCGGCGAACGTCGCCAGCAGCCGCTCGATCCCCGCGATCGCGGTGACCACGCCGATCGGCGCGCCGCGCTCCTCCAGCAGCGGACCCTGCTCCACGTGCAGCTCGACGTAGCCGTGCAGCGGCCGGGAGCGGCTCCAGACGGCGCCGAGAACACCAGCGGGATCGAGACCGAACGCTGAGTACCGGTCGCCCAGCCGCCTGCCCTCGTGATCATGGCGGTCCAGGTCGGCCGCGACCAGCTCACCGGCAAGCGCGCGGCTGCCCAGGCAACTCAGGCCGAAGTCGTTGGACTCCTCGCCGAGGAAGTCCACGACCAGCAGGTCCCGCTCCAGCCGGACATCGTGCTCGTTCAGTTGCCGCACCATTTCCAGCGCGCCGAGCACACCGACAGCTCCGTCGAACCGCCCG